>JANXLW010000059.1 GCA_025354965.1 Betaproteobacteria bacterium | reverse complement strand
CATTGACCAGTTCGGACAACCCCGCCGAATAGGTTTCGTCCCGGATGTGCCACGCTTGCAGCCATGTCAGCTTGGCATAGGTGGTTTCGGGGCAGGACTCTGCCATCTTGGTCAGACCAAGGTTGATGGCGTCGGCCAGAATGGTGGTCAGCAACAGGCGTCGATCTTCGGCCGTGTTGCCACTTTTGAGGTGCGTGAAGTGACGTGTGAAATCGGTCCAGCCATCGACCTCCAGCAACAGTTCGGTGATTTTCAGATGCGGCAACAAGCCGTTTGCCTGCTGTATCAAGACATCGGCGTCGTCAGGTACGGCGTTATTCAACGGCGTAATTTTGAGAAGACCGGCATCGGTGACAACGGCGTCTGGCAATTCATTGGCAGTGGCCAAGCGCTCCACGGTGGCCATTTCGGATTCCAGCATGGCCAGCCGGGCCTTCAAAAAAAGATCGCAGTCGGTTTCGGCAGCGATCCCGAGTTCCTTTTGATTGCGCTGTAACGCAAATTTGGGCGCCGGCAAGAGGTATTCATCGAAATCCTTGAACTGGCGCGACCCTTGCACCCAGATGTCGCCCGACCGCAGAGAATTTTTCAATTCCGACAAGACGCACAGCTCGTAAAAGCGCCGGTCCAGCCCCTCCGGCGTGCTCACCAGCGTCTCCCAGCGCTTGCGTACAAACGAGGTGGGCGCGTCGTCTGGCACCTTGCGAGACTGCCGCTCATTCATTTCCTTCAACACCTCAATCGCCGCCAGCAGATCGCGCGCCGTCGGCGCCGCCTTCATCTTCAGCGCTTCCAGGAAGATCGGCGTGTAGCGCCGCATCTGGCTAAATCCATCGCCGATCAGGGACAGAAAATCGAAGTTCTCCGACTGGGCCAGCGTCTGCGCTTCGGTGACGCTCTCGGCGAATGCATCCCACGGGATGATCGCCTCAATGGCGGCGAAGGGATCGTTCCCGGATTGTTTTGCATCCACGAGGGCGCAACCGATGCGCCAGTACAGTCGCACCTTCTCGTTGATGGTCTTGCCGGCTTGCTGGAATCGGTCGGAGTGCTTGCGTTTGGCCTTGCTGAACAACGATGCCATGAATCGGTCATGCTGATCGATGATTTCGTCGATCAGCGTTGCGCGAGTATCGAGTATGACGGCCACCAGGGTGGCGTATCGACGGATCGGCTCCAAGTCGCGCAGATGCTGAGCCGTCATTTGTGCTCCTTCGCGCGCAAGCTTCAGCAGACGATTTTGATGAACGGCATGCTCCAGATCGTCCGGCAGCAAGAGTTCCCGAACGGCTTTCAGGCGATCCAGGTGGGCCAACATGTGCTTGGGCCTGGGAGAACCAGGAGGCTGGCGCAGCCATATCAGTACGCTGCCCTTGGTGCTTTCACGAACCGTTGACAAGTCGTCCAGAGAACGAAGGTGGTACTCTGCCAGCGGGGATGTCATCGCCTCATGCACCTGGCGCGTGCCGCGCGAGAGCGCTTCGCTGCACACCCGCTCGATGACATCGAGCGCCGGCATGATGATGCGCTGCTGCCTCAATGTCTCTATCAAAGCTTCGGCAATCACGACGCCACGGTCTGTTTGCTGAGCCAGTTCGGCGAGTTGGTGAACGAAGCGCCGAAAATCAACGAGGGTGAAGGGGGACAGGTTTAACCACGTCTGCAACTCGGCCAGGTGCTCGCGCCGGGTCTCCGGCCGCTGTGCATACTGCGGCCATATCTCCGGCTCGATGCGCAATTGGCGTCCAACCGTCAACAGCAGCGGCGCGGGCGGCTCATCATCGGTTGGTAAGGCAAAACCAGGGTAGCGCAGATAGCACAGTTGCACCGCAAAGCCGAGGCGATTGTGCCTGCCACGACGCTGGCGGATCGCCGCCAGGTCAAATTCGGAAAAAGTGTAGTGCCGGACGAATTCATCGTCAGTGGTTGGGAAGGCAAGCAAGCCGGCGCGCTCGGCAGGCGTCAACACACTGCGACGTGGCATGGTCAATCCGTTTTCAGGGGGAGGTACGACGGGTACAGGGCTCGCGGCTGATGCCAAACTCGCGAACAAGCGTTGCCTTCTGTTCATCCGCATCAGACAGGCATCATAAATTGATCGCGTCATCTTTATTGAGGGTGTTGATTTACGGCCGTTTTTCAACACCAGTGTGAGGGATGTGGATATAATGTTGAAAATTTAGCCTTTCAATATATATTCATGTTGATTTATATTTGCCACATTTTCCAACACTTAAACGGAGCGGATCATGGCAGTTTTTGGATACGGGCGTGTCTCGACAGCGGAGCAGACCACAGACAACCAGCGGCTTGAAATTGAGCGCGCAGGATACGCGGTCGAATACTGGTATGCCGACACCGTGAGCGGCAAGGCGCACGCCGCCCAGCGCAAGCAGTTCGGCCTCCTGCTGGGCAAGTTGCGGGCACGGGATACGGTCGTTGTGTCCAAGCTCGACCGGCTCGGGCGTGATGCGCCGGATGTGCTGTCGACGATCAAGTCACTGGCCACGCTCGGCGTCGAGGTCGTTGTTCTCCAGCTCGGCAAGCTTGATCTGGCATCCACTCCAGGTAAGTTGATGCTGACCATGCTAGCGGCGTTAGCGGAGATGGAGCGCGATCTAATCGTGGAGCGGACGCAGGCGGGGTTGGCTCGCGCGAAGGCCGAGGGGAAGGTGCTCGGCAGGCCCGCCAAAACGACACCAGAGCAGCGCAAGGCGATGGTCGATGCCTACGAGCAGAAGGCAACCGTCAGTGCCCTGGCGAGGTTGTACGGAATTTCTCGGGCGACTGTGCTTACAGTCGTAAAACCATTACCCGTGCGGGCGCTCGGAAAGTCTTAACGTACGATTTTTTCCGTTTCGTGAGCTGGCCCCTTGAACGGCATAGCCATCACGCAGATGCGTTCACTGGTAGGCATGGGTGCTTCCAAGCGGCTCGGCAGGCCAGCAAATCAGTGAGCGGGCGCACTGGACAAAATTTCGGGGGTTCCGG
>JANXLW010000062.1 GCA_025354965.1 Betaproteobacteria bacterium | reverse complement strand
CCTTTTTAGCACCGCGTGCCTTCAAAACCTCAGCCGCCTTGACCAAGGTGCCAGCGGTGTCGATCATGTCGTCCATGATGACGCAGTTGCGTCCATCGATTTCCCCGATAACGTGCATCACTTCGCTCACATTGGCCCTGGGCCGGCGTTTGTCAATGATGGCAAGGTCGCAATCGAGTTGTTTGGCCAGAGCACGTGCGCGAACCACGCCGCCCACGTCAGGCGACACCACGATCAGGTCATCGTAATTTTTCTGGCGCAGATCACCCAGCAAAACGGGAGACGCATAAATATTGTCAACCGGGATGTCAAAAAACCCCTGGATCTGGTCGGCATGCAAATCCATGGTCAACACGCGGGCAACACCAACAGCCTGCAGCATATTGGCCACGACTTTGGCCGTAATTGGCACCCGGCTTGAGCGCGGACGGCGGTCTTGCCTGGCGTATCCAAAATAGGGAATGACGGCACTGATGCGTTCAGCTGACGCGCGCTTGAGAGCGTCCACCATGATCAGCAATTCCATCAGGTTTTCATTGGTCGGCGCACAGGTGGACTGCACGACAAAGACGTCCCGCGCCCGCACATTCTGGTTGATTTCGACGGTAACTTCACCGTCAGAGAAGCGGCCCACAGCCGCCGCCCCGAGCGAAATGTTCAGATGATCGGCGATCTGCGCAGCCATACCCGGGTTGGCATTGCCGGTGAAAACCATGAAATCAGGGGTGTGAGGAGCCTGCATGAGCATTCCAGCGGTTATGTAACGTTTGCGCCTGTGCGTTCAGTGTGTCACCCGCGCATCACAAGCGTGAGGCACGGGCAACTGTGATTTGGCAGGGGAAGAAGGATTCGAACCTTCGCATGCTGGAATCAAAATCCAGTGCCTTAACCAACTTGGCGACTCCCCTACACGGGTTGTCAGCTAAATGCTGGCAACCGATAAACTGTCGCTGCTTGCCCAGCCCACCAGGGGATGAACTTCCAAATTGTTGCATAGTCTGACCTGAAAAGCGTCCGGCGCTTGCTCCAGGTCAATGGGCTGCAACATTTGTGCAAACACCGCGCTTCCAGAGCCTGTCATACGGCCACTCAGTCCACGCGACGCAAGCCATTCGAGGGCTTGGGTCACGCCAGGACAAAGTCTTCGTGCAACACCCTGCAAGTCGTTACGGCCAAAACCGAATGCGTCTGCAGCGAAGCCTGAAATTATAGCAGTCTCGCTGTCGCGTTTCAGGTCCGGATCCGAGAAAATCTGGCTCGTCTGCAGCCCTTGGGCGGGTTTCACCACCAAAAAAAGACCGGTTGGCAAAGTCACCGGCGTAATCTTTTCGCCAATGCCTTCAACCCAGGCGTTATGTCCAGCCAGGAAAAATGGCACGTCGGCCCCCAGTTGAAGTCCAATATGACTTAGCCTCTTCAGGGAATAGCCGAGGTTCCAAAGACGGTTGAGCGCCAGCAGCGTCGATGCAGCGTCGGAGGATCCACCACCCATGCCGGCCTGCGCCGGTATGCGCTTTTCAATGCCAATGTGTGCGCCCAATGGACTGCTGCTGGACGCCTTCAGTGCCCGGGCCGCACAAACAACCAGGTCATCGGCGGGTAAAGTTGTTGCCAGATCTTCGCGGCTGATCTGTCCGTCAGTGCGTAGTTCGAAATGCAGGGTGTCGCACCAGTCGATCAGCATGAAGACCGATTGCATCAAGTGATAGCCATCGCTTCGTCTGCCAGTGATGTGCAAAAACAGGTTGAGCTTGGCGGGCGCGCAAATGTCGTAGAGCTTTTTCATATAACTTGCGGGAAAGATAAGCGGCTGCGCCTTCGCGCTGATCAATCCAGCAGCAAAAGAAGTTCCGCCGGCGGCGCCGGAGTCATGCGTCGGGCCACGATCCGGCCACTGGCATGTAGCGACAAATCGGCACTCCAGCCAGCCACCTCCATATTGTCTCCTGCCAACCAGGCGAACAGCGCGGTCACGGGTATATCGCTACCGAGAGCCTGCTTGACCAACGCCTCCAGCGACTCGAAATATCTGACCTCGCCGTTGCTGCGCAGAACCGCTGTGTGGGTCGACCAGGAGAGGGCGGCGGCGGTCGTTCCAAGCGGTGTCAAGAGAGTCAATTCGCCGGCCTGGGCGTTACCGCTCAGTTCAAAGCCGGCGGCAAAGGACTGAGCTTGAGAGTTTGGCGGGTCGGCGGCTATCCGGAGTGCCAGGCGCCCGCGCCAAGGCAATACCTGATCGCCAATTGGGTTTGTGTTTTTTGGCGCGACGGCGCACCCCGAAATCAAAAGAGCAGCCAGCAGTGGCGCCAGAAAAGCGACTCTCGGCAACGACATCACAACTTGACACGCACGCGTTTAAGTGTTTCCAACAGAGTCTCGTTTTCGGCATTGATCTGGGCACCCTCTTTCCAGATACTCACGGCCTGATCACGCCGACCCATGGTCCACAAAACCTCACCCAGATGGGCGGCAATTTCCGCATCTGGTCGCGCCTTGAAGGCAAGCTGGAGAATGCGCAGCGCTTCTGCCATGTTGCCGCTGCGGAATTCGACCCAACCCAGGCTGTCGCTGATGAACGGGTCTTCGGGAGCGTATTCCAGCGCCTTCAAAACAAGCTGTCTGGCCTCCGGCAGGCGGGTGTTGCGTTGTGCCAGCGAGTATCCCAAAGCGTTGTAGGCATGCTGGTATTCGGGCTTGCCGGCGATGACGCGGCGCAACAAGCGTTCCATCTCGTCAACCTTGTCAAGTTTTTCTGCCACCATGGCCATGTCGTATACGAAATCAAAATCATCGGGATGACTGGCGGTGACCAGTGCCAGAACTTCATAGGCGCTTTTGTATTGATCGCTGTCACGCAGCAGTTGGACTTCCGCTGCGATTTTCAGCCGGGCATCTTCAGGAGTAATTTCGGGCTGGCTGTGAATCAATTGGCGTGCCTCTTCGACTTTGCCCTGTCTAGCCAAAATCGCAGCGCGGCGCAGTTGGGTATTCAGCCGGTCCTCCGGGCTTTCGATGCGTTTGAGCCAGGCGTCAGCCTGCGCGAAGTCTTTGCGTTTTTCAGCAATTTGCGCCAGTGAAAGGTAAGCCTGTACCAAACCGCGGCTCCATTGCGCGCGCGCTGCGGTGCCCTGTTGGGTCGTTGCCAGATCGACGTAGCGTGTCAGGGAATGCTCGGCCACCGACGGTTTGCCGTCCTGCAATTCGAGAGCACCCCGAATCAGCCAGGCCTCTGCATAGTCAGGCTTTTCGATCGTTATGCTTTGCAACTGGGCAGCCGCTTCAGTGTAGCGCTGCGCATCCAGCAAGGCGCGTGCGTACTCCATTCGAAACTCTGGCCTGGCCTGAACTTCAAGGTGTTTCTTCACGATGGCCTCGGCTTGTGGCGTCTCTGGACTCATCATGGACAGGGCAAGCAATGCGGGTGCATCCGATTTGGCGTCCATCGTCTGTGCCTTGCGGGCCGCTTCCAACGCGCCGACAACGTCACCTGCGTCAAAACGCATCCGACCAATGGTGGTCCAGGCCGCAACGCCCAGCGACGGCGACGCCAGATAAGCGTTCAGGGCCTGCTCCACTGTGGCAGCCGCAAGTTTTTTATCGCTTGCGTGTGAAAACAGCCGCGGAATTGTCGATATGGCGGTGACCCGGTCTTTCGGGTCGGTCGCCGCAAATTCACGTTTGAGGGGCTCCACGGTGTCGCCAATGCGGTTCATGCCGATCAGTATTTGCAAAACGTATCGATTCGCTTCCCTTGACGCTGGCAGTGCAAGCTTCCACGCGCGCGCCGCCGTCAAGGCGGAATCACCCGATCGCGCCTGCAACGCAATATCGACAGCACGCTGGTACAGCCGGGCGTCATTGGTCTTGCGCGCGGCGTCAAGAATCAGGGAGTAGGCGGCACCGGATTCTCCGTCCCGAACGTTGAGCTCCCCAAGCAAAAGCTCGTAAAACAGCTCGCTGTCGAGCGCCGAGCTTACAGCTGCATCCGATTTGCCGACCGGTGTTTGCGCGTTGGCAGCCAGCGCCCAAGCCAGCATGATCAGGTAAGAAAAACGTTTGAAAAGTGACATCGGACCATAATAATCCATGTCCGCAGAATTTTTTTGTCATGCCTGAATTACCTGAAGTTGAAGTCACCCGTTTGAGTTTTGCCGACAGAATTGCCGGCGCCAAAGTACAGTCTGTGCGCTTGGGAAAGCCGTTGCGCTGGCCTCTGGGGTGTACGCCGGTCGAATTGGTGGGGCGAACGGTTCGCGCGGTTCGCAGACGCGGTAAATATTTGCTGATTGATCTTGATCAGGGTTTGCTGCTGGTGCATTTGGGAATGTCCGGAAGTTTGATTTTTTCCCGCCAGTTGCCGACGCCCGGTTTGCACGACCATTTCGAGATGCTTACCAGCCAAGGCACGCTCAAACTCAATGACCCGCGCCGATTTGGCGCTGTCGTGTACGCCGCCAGTGAAAATGCGCCCGGCGCTTGCAAACTGTTGGGCCAGTTAGGCATGGAACCACTGTCCGACGATTTTGATGTCAGCCTGTTCCATGCCGGGTTAAGACGGCGTAAAGCGGCCATCAAGCAAGTGTTGCTGGCGGGAGACGTTGTAGTGGGAGTGGGGAATATTTACGCTTCAGAAACACTTTTTCTGGCCGGCATCCGGCCGACCTTGAGTGCGGCGAGATTGAGCCGGCCGCGCGCGGTCAGACTTCATGCTGCCATCAAGGACGTGCTGGGACGCGCCGTCGCAGGTGGTGGCAGCACCTTGCGCGATTTCTCCAGTGCCACCGGTGAAAGAGGGCATTTTCAATTGCAGGCCATGGTTTACGCCCGCACCGGGCAAGCCTGCCGGGTTTGCGGGACAGCTATCAAATCTATGCGACAGGGTCAACGATCGACGTTTTTCTGCCCGAAGTGTCAGAAGTCTTGAAGGACGCGGTCCTGTACCGGTGCTATATTGAAAATATTGGGCGGAGGAAATTTGGTAACTTCATTTAACGAACAGTTTGATCGGCATGGCACGTGGCGCCGTGAGTTCGCCCTGCGACTGAAATTGCTGGCCGAGTGGATGAAAGATCACGAACTGCTGGACGCCGCAGTGGAAGAGCGATTACGGCGCCTGGAAACACAGGTGCGGGCGGACAAAGTGATGGTCGCCTTTGTGGGGGAGTTTTCGCGCGGAAAATCGGAGTTGATCAACGCCATTTTCTTTGCCGGCTATGGCAGGCGCATCATGCCCGCCACTGCCGGACGTACCACGATGTGCCCGACAGAGATGGCTTACGACGCCGAAGTCCCGCCTTGCCTGCGGCTCTTGCCTATCGAAACGCGCATACAGCCGCAGTCGCTGATGGAATGGCGCATGGTGCCAGAGAAATGGACACGGATTGATCTTGATGTGCATGATCCGAAGCAGTTGTCCGTAGCCTTCGAAAAAGTGGCCGAGACCCAGCGGGTAACGCCGGACGATGCGAGAGCCCTGGGTTTTTGGCAGAGCGACGCCCCGCAGGAAAGTCCAACGCTGGATGCCCACGGTCTCGTGGAAATACCCAAGTGGCGTCACGCGCTGATCAATATCGCGCATCCGCTGCTCAAGCAGGGATTGGTGATTCTGGATACACCCGGGCTCAATGCCATTGGTGCCGAGCCTGAACTCACCGTCAGCTTGATACCGCAAGCGCATGCCATCGTCTTTCTGCTGGGGGCCGACACCGGGGTCACCAAATCAGATCTCGCTATTTGGCGCGAGCACCTGATCCATGACACGGACGATATGAACACCCGGCTGGTGGTACTCAACAAAATTGATACCTTGTGGGATGCACTCAGCTCCAGTAGCGAGGTGGAGACCCAAATTGAACGCCAACGGGTGTCCACCGCCGAGATTCTGGGCATCCCTGAAAAACAGGTTATTGCAATTTCAGCCCAAAAGGGCCTGGTGGCGAAGGTGACAGAGGATCCGGCACTGCTCGAACTCAGTTGCCTGCCCGCGCTGGAAGAAGCGCTGAGCCGTGGCATTCTGGGTCAGCGACAGAAAATGCTGGGCACTGCAGTGGTCCGTGGCATTGCGGAATTACGCATTGTGACGGGCCGCACCATCAATATTCGCCGCCGTGATTTGACCGAGCAGATGATGGAGTTGCGCAGCCTCAAGGGAAAAAATTCACCGGTGATCAGGAACATGCGTTCCAGGATTTCCCAGGAGCAGGTCGAGTTTGATCTGGGCGGGGCCAAAATTCATGCAGTGCGATCGGTCCACCTGAAGATGCTTCGCGAAGTTTTCAGTATTTTGGGTCCCACGGCCTTGAAGAAAGAAATGGCGCAGTTGACCAGGATCCTGCATCAAAAAGGCCTCAAGCTGGGTGTCAAACGTGCTTATGGTGATACCTTTGAACAATTGCGCCTGGGCTTGCGCAAGGTCCAGTCCATCAACGCAGAAATACAGACCATGCTGGCAGCGTCCTTTCGGCAATTGAATGCCGAGCATGGATTTTCATTGCAGGCACCACCCGAGCCTTCCCTGGCGGGTTATCTGCATGATTTTGACCTGGTGGAGCGCAGCCATCTGCAGTATCTGAGCCTTGGCAATGTCTTCAGACTGGCGCAGCCAGAGTTTGCCGATCGATTGGTGCGCGCGCTTTCCACGCGACTTCGCATCATCCATGAAACCGCGCTGACCGACATCGAGCAGTGGAGCAAGTCATCCGCCGCCCAACTGGACGCCCAGTTGCGCGAACGTCGCCGCAATTTTGGTCGGCGCCTGGAAGCCATTGATCGCATACAGCATGCGTCCGGCGGACTTGACGAGCGCATGGATGAGATACGTGATCGGGAAGCTGCCTTGCAACAGTTGGAAGGCAAGTTGTCCGAACTCACCGGCTATCTGGTGAGTGCAACCAGCGGCGTCAGTCCCGAGGTCGCCCCGGCAGCCGAACTGGTTTGAAAAGCGGTGGTGATGCATTTGGCCACGCGGGTGGTGAACTGGCAAAAACTTCATGGGCGAAACGATCTGCCGTGGCAGCAGACCAGAGATCCGTACCGGGTTTGGCTGTCCGAAGTCATGCTCCAGCAGACGCAGGTGGCGACCGTGCTGGACTATTTTTCGCGTTTTGTAGAGCGATTCCCGAACGTCAGATCACTGGCTGGTGCACCGCTGGATGACGTGCTGGGTTTGTGGAGTGGCCTGGGTTACTACAGCCGTGCCCGCAACCTCCATTTGTGCGCGTTGGCGGTTATGGGGTTGCACGGTGGCGTTTTTCCGAAGACCTCGAAGTTGCTGCAAACCTTGCCGGGCATCGGACCTTCCACTGCGGCGGCGATCGCTTCAATATGCTTTGGCGAGCGGGTCGCAATCCTGGACGGCAATGTCAAGCGGGTGTTGACACGTGTACTCGGCTTTGCTGATGACCTGTCAACCGCGGCGCACGAGCGCAAACTTTGGGAGCAAGCGTCCCAGTTGTTGCCACTGCAGGATTTGCCCAATGCCATGCCACGCTACACGCAAGGGGTGATGGATTTGGGCGCCACGGTCTGCACGGCCAGGAAGCCAGCTTGCGACGTTTGCCCGTTGGCACCATCCTGTGTTGCGCGACGTCAGGGTGAGCCCGAGCGCTACCCGGTGAAGACGCGCAAGCTCAAGCGCAGTTCACAGTCGATTTGGTTGCTGTGGGCGCAAACGCCGGACAGTTCTGTCTGGCTCAGCAAGCGGCCAACGCCTGGCGTTTGGGCCGGGCTCTACTGTTTCCCCTGGTTCGACGCGCGCGCCATGCTGCAGCGCGACGTTCCCAAGCGCTTCCAGTCGGCGTTGCATGACGCTCCCGCCATCACCCACGCATTGACCCACAAGGATTTGTACCTTCATCCGGTTCACTTGCAATTGCCCAAGTCGGCCCTGCTGCTCAAGCAAGGGGCATGGGTCGGCGCCGACGACTGGCCGCGCCTGGGTTTGCCGGCCCCGGTCCGCAAACTACTGCTTCAGGCCTGAAGCCAGCCGGTAGAGGTGGCAGAAAAGCGACCCGGCGCCGCATCGAGTTCACGATGGCGCTTGAGGGTGACCCATTTGTCGGCAAAGCTTTCTGCCAACTGCTCCACAAAATAGACTGAACGGTGCTGGCCACCGGTACAGCCAATGGCCACGGTGACGTAGCTGCGATGATCTCGCGCCAAGGCACTCAGCCAGGAGTCCAAAAATCTGTCAATGTGCCGCAACATTTTGCCGACATCGGCTTGCTGTTGCAAAAATTCGGCGACTGGCGCATCAAGTCCGGTAAGGTGGCGCAATTCAGATTCGTAATGGGGATTGGGCAGCATCCGCACATCGAAGACAAAGTCGGCGTCACCCGGCACGCCGCGCTTGAAAGCAAATGACTCAAAGACCAGCGTCATCTGTTCCCCGGAAGAAGAAATCAGTGATTTGACGTAACTCTGCAGTTGCGAGGGGCGGATCAGGCTGGTGTCAATAACATGCGCTTGGTCGCGCAGGTCTGCCAGCAGGTCGCGCTCGAGTTCGATCGCATCTACCAGGGCGCGACGCAGGTCTTGCGCCGGGTGTTCGGACAGCGACTGCGACAGCGGGTGCTTGCGCCGGGTTTCCGAATAACGCCGCACCAGGGTTTCAGTTGTGGCGTCCAGAAACAACGACTTGACGGTGATGCCTTGCCTGCGCAACGACGAGAGTTGCTCGGGTACCAGTGGAAGCGACTTCGCACTGCGAACGTCCATGGCGATCGCTACGCGGCTTGCCTGGTGGCTTTTTTCCACCGTCACAAAAGACAAAAGCAGTTCGGGGGGCAAGTTGTCAACGCAGTAAAAACCGGCATCCTCCAGCGCGTGCAGCGCCACCGACTTGCCGGAGCCCGACATGCCGGTAATGAGGACGATTTGCAAATCTGAAGTATCTTGGTTCATGAGGCTATCCCTGCGACTGAAGCATTTCCTTGGCGTGCGCCAGCGTTGTGCTGGAGAGTCGCTCGCCGCCCAGCATGCGCGCCACTTCTGCCACCCGTTGCTCCCCGTGCACCGGGGCAACCGAGCTGACCGTGGAATTTTCCAGAGTTTGTTTGGCCACCACCAAATGGTGGTCGGCGCAAGCGGCTACCTGGGGCAGGTGAGTTACGCACAATACCTGTCGGTCGATACCCAATTGTTTCATGAGTCTGCCCACCGTTTCTGCCACGGCACCACCTACGCCGGCATCGATCTCGTCAAAAATGAGCGTCTGCGCGGTGCCGAGCTGGCTGGTGGTGACGGCGATGGCCAGCGCCAAGCGCGACAACTCGCCACCGGACGCCACTTTGTTGACCGGGCGCGGCGAGCTGCCGGCATGACCTGCCACCAAAAAATTGACGTCTTCCAGCCCGCTCTGCATCGGCTGTGCTGATGCCACCAGCGTGACCTCGAATTGACCGCCTTGCATGCCCAGACCCTGCATCGCCTGCGTGATGGCCCTGGCCAGTTGTGGCGCGGTTTTGGTTCGCGCTTTGGACAGCCGCGTTGCCTCTTGCATATAGGCTTGCTTCGCCGCGCTCTGGGCGGCATGCAGACCGGCCAAATCGGTCGCTGCCTGCAGTTGTTCCAGTTGCTGCCGCCAGGATGCCAGCAATTGAGGTAACTCGGCGGGCGTTCGTTTGTAGCGCCTGGCCAGCGATAGCCACAAGGCCATGCGCTCGTCGAGTTCACCCAGGCGTTGCGGATCGATTTCGGTCTTGCGCAGGTAGCCGCGCAGGCTGTAAACGGTGTCCTCGACCTGAGCCAGGCTGGAAGATAAAACTTCGGCTAGCCCCTTAAAGTAAGGCTCCAGATGCTGTTGTTGCTGGAGCAGGTGGCAAGCACTGTTCAGTGCACTCAGGGCGTTGCCGTCGTCGCCATCCAGGGTTTGCAGTGCGCCCTGTGCAGCGTCCAACAGGGCTTGTACGTTGGACAGCCGGCCATGTTCGGTGTTGAGCGTGTCCCATTCATCGGCCAATGGCGCCAGCTTTTCAACTTCATTCAATTGCCAGGCCAGCCGCTCCTGCTCGCGCTGCAGCGATTCCTGCGCTCCGACTGCCTGAGCCAGGTCGCTCTGCGATTGACGCCAGCCCTGCCACAGCGTTGTCAGCGTGGCAGTTGAGACCCGGGCATAGGCATCCAGCAAGCTTCCGACCGCATCCGGTCGGGTCAAACTTTGCCATGCATGCTGGCCATGAATGTCCAGCAGTTGCTCGCCGATCTCGCGCAACTGTGTGGCCGTGGCCGGACTGCCGTTGATCCAGGCGCGGCTCTTGCCCTGCACGTCCACGGTACGTCGCAATAGCAGACGGTCTTGCTTGTCAAAACCGGCGGCGTCAAGCCACAAGGCGACCGTGGTAGTCGCAGCGAACTCGGCGCTGACATCGATGCGCGGGCTACCTTCTCTGATTGCACCGACATCGGCCCGGCCCCCGGTAACCAGCTGCAGCGCATCAATCAGAATCGACTTGCCGGCCCCGGTCTCGCCGGTGAGAACGGTGAATCCGCCGCTTAATTCAAGATCAAGTTCGCTGACGATGACGAAATCACGCAAGACAATACGTTTTAAGCCCACGGTCAGGCCACTCCCTCATTCCAGTGCAATTTTCGTCGCAGCGTGTCAAAGTAAGACCAGCCTTTGGGGTGCAAAAAGCGGACGTGATGATCTGAACGCGTAACCACGATGCGGTCACCGTGCAGCAGTGAAGCCAGCGATTGAGTGTCAAAGCTGGCACTGGCATCGCGTCCAGCGACTACCTCTATGGCGATCTCGGCTGCGTTGGCCAGCACGATCGATCGATTTGACAATGTGTGTGAAGCGATAGGCACCAGGACCCAGCCCGGAATCGACGGGTGCAACAGCGGCCCGCCAGCTGACAGCGAATAGGCGGTCGACCCGGTGGGTGTGGCAATGATCAAGCCATCGGCCCGCTGGTTTGCCACAAAATGACCATCCACCTCTACCCGCAGTTCAACCATGCCGGCGGTGGCACCGCGGTTCACGACCACATCGTTCATCGCCAGCGCATCAAATACACAGTGCCCGTCGCGCATGACTTTGGCATGAATCAGGCTGCGATGGTCTTCCTCAAACTCGCCACCCAGCATAGGCTCGAGTTTGGAGGTGAAGCTTTCGTAGGGGAGGTCGGTGATAAAACCAAGCCGTCCCTGGTTAATGCCAATCAGGGGTACGCCAAACCTGGCGAGTTGGCGGCCAATGCCCAGCATGGTGCCGTCGCCGCCGACCACCAGACCCAGATCACATTGCTCGCCTATGTCGGCAACGCTCAATACCGGGTAGCCGGATATCCCCATGTTGTGGGCGGTGTCGTGCTCAAAAGCCACCTCACAACCTTGCGCGTGCAAAAACTGGGCAACATCCTCCAGCGCGTTGCGGGAAAAAGCGCCCGATGCCACCGTCTGGTACTTGCCAATAATTGCAACGTGCCGAAATATCGATTTCATCGGCAAATTACATCACTAAAATGCCCTCATGCTGGATGACCGTGCCAAGTTGTTATTAAAAGCGCTGGTTGAGCGTTACATTGCCGATGGGCAACCGGTGGGTTCGCGCACTTTGTCACGCGCTTCGGGGCTGGATTTGTCGCCCGCCACCATCCGCAATGTCATGTCTGACCTGGAAGAGCTTGGTTTGATTGCCAGCCCGCACACATCGGCCGGGCGCATTCCGACGCCGCGTGGCTACCGCCTGTTCGTTGACACCATGCTGACGGTGCAGAGGGGCCACATTGCGGCGCAAAGCCTGGCACCCGATCAACCGCTTAAAGTGATCTCCAATGCGGCCCATCTGCTTTCCAGTTTGTCGCAGTTTGTCGGCGTCGTCATTGCGCCGCGGCGCTCTTCCGTGTTTCGGCACATCGAGTTTTTGCGGCTGTCTGAGCGGCGCTTGCTGGTCATCATTGTCACGCCTGAAGGCGACGTGCAAAACCGCGTCATTTTTACCGAAGTCGACTATTCGCAGGCGCAACTTATTGAGGCCGCCAACTATCTGAACAGCCATTACGTGGGGCTGGCGATCGAGCAGGTGCGCGAACGTTTGAAAAACGAAGTTGAAACACTGCGCTCGGAAATTGCCAGCCTGATGCAAGCCGCCGTGGCCGTTAGCTCGGATGCCATTTCAGAAACCCAGGACGAAGTGGTTTTTTCGGGCGAGCGAAACCTGCTGGCGGTCACTGATTTTTCCAACGACATGGGGCATCTGCGGCGTGCCTTTGAACTGTTCGAGCAAAAAGCACAGCTCATGCGCTTGCTTGATGTGGCAGGCCAGGCCGAGGGCGTGCGCATTTTTATTGGCGGCGAAAG
>JANXLW010000475.1 GCA_025354965.1 Betaproteobacteria bacterium | reverse complement strand
CTTTTTTCTTGTGTTTGAATCGCCATCAGACCCTGTGGTTTATGGTTATGTGCTGGTCGCGATCACCTGCGTAACAGTTGTTCGATTTGAAACGCGATGTTGAGTACCGGATCGTCGCACATGGCACCGGCCCATACCATCAAGCCCACCGGCATCTCGTCCGCTGTCTGGCAAGGTATGGAAATTGCGCAGCCGTCAAGCATGTTGATCACGCTGGTATTGCGCAACAGCAAGGCGTTGACACGGTAAAAGGCCTCATCCCTTTCGGCCCCGGGTGCTACCTCGGCAATAGATGGTGCCACGATAGGGACGGTTGGTGACAGAAAGGCATCAAAGTTCTGAATGACCGTCTCCATGCGGTTTATCCATTTACACCGCGCGTTGTGTAGATCGATGTAATCGCCGGCGCTCATTGTCGCGCCTCGCTGAATTCGGGCGGCGACGCGCGGGTCATAGGATTTTCCGTAGTCCTGCAGCAAATGGCGGTGCCACGTGTAGCTCTGTGCGGCCGAAAAACCGCCGCTGCGCTGAATTTCCTGCAATTCATTGATTTCGGCCAGCTTCACTTCCTCAATGTGAGCGCCGGCGCTGCGCAAGGTGTGCAAGGTGCGTTGCCATGCGCATGCCACCGTGCTGTCCAGACCGTCAAGCATCAAGGTGCTTGCCACGCCCAGGCGGTAGGCAGCAACAGGAGCCGCGCTGCGCGTGACCCGGCGCCGGGTCAGCAGTTCGTGGACCACTATTGCGTCCGCTACCGAGCGGGTGAGGGCGCAAACAGTGTCCAGGGTGGTGGAAAGGGGAACTACACCAGCGCTTGGCACCAGCCTGGCGGTATTTTTGAATCCGACGATGCCGTTCAGTGCCGCCGGAATGCGGATCGAGCCACCGGTGTCTGAACCCAAACCCACAAAGGCGGCGCCGGTAGCCACCGACACAGCTGCCCCTGACGATGACCCGCCTGGAATGCGGGGCAGGTCAGTTTCGCAAGCGTTGACCGGGGTACCAAAATGGGGGTTGACGCCAACTCCGGAGAAGGCAAACTCGGACATATTGGTGCGCCCGATGAAAGCGGCACCGGCGCGCCGCAACCTGCACACAACCGGACCATCCTGCGTCGCGGGCGCTGCATTGCAAAGGACAATGGATCCGGCACTGGTGGTTTGTCCGGCGACGTCGAAGAGGTCCTTGATCGATACCGCCAGCCCTCCCAGCGGTGTGTTCTGGATGTTCAATTGGGCGGCAACGGCGCGCGCCTCGTCGAAGGTCGGCTTTATAAAAACGTGTCGGCAGCGCGTCGATTGTGCGATGTCGATGGCGCGTTCAATTTCTGCCTGTGGGTCGGACTGGCCATTGCGTTGAGCGGCCAGTGTCTTGTTTAAGTCAAGCAGCATGAAATTAGGTTGGTTGTGCTATAGTCTACGAGTTTTGCTGGTTGACCAATAGGCGTTACCACAAACAAATCAAGCAAACCAGTTCATTCAAGGTGTTGCGGCTTTTACTGGCAAATTTAACAGTGCCTTCAAGGGTTGCAAAGCGAACTGGATTTTAGACCTAACCTTTGGAGATAAATATGCCAGTTACTATGCGCGAAATGCTGGAAGCAGGTGTCCATTTTGGCCACCAGACCCGCTTCTGGAACCCCAAGATGGCCCCCTTCATTTTTGGCCATCGCAACAAAATTCACATTATCAACCTGGAAAAATCGTTACCGATGTTCCAGGAGGCTGCCAAGTTTGTGCGCCAAATTTCCGCCAAGCGTGGCACGGTGCTGATGGTGGGTACCAAGCGACAAGCCCGTGACACCGTCGCTGAGGAAGCCCAACGCGCCGGTGTTCCGTATGTAGACCAGCGCTGGCTGGGCGGCATGTTGACCAACTTCAAGACGGTGAAGACTTCGATCAAGCGCCTCAAAGACATGAAAATCCAGCAGGAAGCGGGCCTGGACAGTCTGAGTAAAAAAGAGCAGTTGATGTTTGCCCGCGAACTCGCGAAGCTCGAACGTGACATTGGCGGCATCCAGAATATGACAGTTTTGCCAGACGCAATTTTTGTGATTGATGTGGGCTTTCACAAAATCGCGATTGCAGAAGCCAAAAAACTTGGCATTCCCCTGATTGCGGTGGTCGACACCAATCACTCGCCCGAAGGCATCGATTATGTGATTCCCGGTAACGACGACTCGTCCAAAGCCGTAATCTTGTATGCCCGCGGCATCGCTGACGCAATCGTTGAAGGCCGTGCCAACGTGGTTGATGATGTAGTCAAAGCGATCGTTGCGGAAAGCGCTGATGAATTTGTCGAAGTGAACGAAGCATCCGTCTGAGTTTTCCGCGACCCCAAGAAAGGGGGCTTCGACGCCCCTTTTTTTAGTCCCTTTTATTTAACTGAACCGAGTACGGAGAATCAAGATGGGTGCAATTACCGCGAGCATGGTTGCTGAACTGCGTGGCAAAACTGACGCGCCAATGATGGAGTGCAAACGTGCACTGACGGAAGCGCAAGGCGATATGGTGAAGGCCGAAGAGTTGCTCAGGGTCAAACTGGGTAGCAAAGCCGGAAAGGCTGCCGGACGTATTACCGCAGAAGGGGTCGTCACCAGCTACATCGAGGGGGCTGTAGGTTCGCTGCTGGAAGTCAACTGCGAAACCGATTTCGTTACCAAGAACGACAGTTTTCTCGCCATCGCCAATGCCGCTGCGCGGCTGATTGTCAAAAGCAACCCCGCAGATCTCGCGGCGTTGGGAGCCTTGCCGTATGCCCAGGACGGCTTTGGCCCGACACTGGAAGATGTACGAAAAGGTCTGATCGGCAAGATCGGCGAAAACATGAGCTTTCGCCGATTCAAACGTTTTGCGGCAAGCAACAAACTGGCCTCCTATTTGCACGGCACGCGTATTGGCGTGGTGGTCGAATTCGACGGCGATGAAGTTGCCGCCAAGGATGTGGCTATGCACGTAGCGGCAATGAAGCCGGTTGCTTTATCAAGCACTGATGTGCCTGCTGAACTGGTGGCCAGAGAGCGTTCAGTTGCGGCAGCCAAAGCGGCCGAGGACGCCGCGGTGGCGAGCGCTGCGGGCAAGCCTGTCCAGTCGGCTGAAATTGTTGCCAAGCGGGTTGAAGGCGGCGTGCAAAAATACCTCAAGGAGGTGTCCTTGTTCAACCAGTCCTTCGTCAAGAACGACAAGCAGACCGTCGAGCAGATGCTGAAGGCGACCGGCACCACCGTGACTGCCTTTACCTTGTATGTGGTGGGCGACGGTATTGAAAAGAAAGTAGACGATTTCGCGGCGGAGGTGGCGGCTCAAGTGGCCGCCGCCAGGCAGTCAAGCTGATTTCAATATGTCAAGCGCCGTCAGTTGCGTCCTGCCATGTTTCAGCTCCAAATTCACAAGGTAAAGATCGAATTGAGTTTGAATTCATTTCGCCCGCGCTAGTCATAACATCAAGGAGCTCAAAATGTCCGTCGCCAAACCAGCCTACAAGCGAATTCTGCTCAAGCTGTCCGGTGAGGCATTGATGGGCGATGATCAGTTTGGCATCAACCGGGGCACTATTGTTCGCATGGTGGAAGAAGTGGCCGAGGTCACGCGCCTGGGCGTGGAAGTGGCGGTGGTAATAGGTGGTGGAAATATTTTTCGCGGTGTGGCCGGGGGGTCGGTCGGTATGGACCGGGCCACTGCGGATTACATGGGTATGCTGGCCACTGTCATGAACGCCTTGGCTCTGGGCGACACCATGAACAAAGCGGGTTTGACCGCTCGTGTCATGTCGGCCATTGCGATTGAACAGGTGGTCGAACCTTATGTCAGACCGAAGGCGCTGCAATACCTTGAAGAAGGCAAGGTTGTCATTTTCGCCGCAGGCACCGGCAACCCATTTTTCACGACTGATACCGCTGCCGCCTTGCGCGGTGCGGAAATTGGCGCCGAAATTGTGCTCAAGGCAACCAAGGTGGATGGCGTTTACACCGCCGATCCAAAGAAAGATCCACTCGCCACCCGGTACAGCAAAATTTCATTTGACGAAGCGATGTCAAAAAATCTGGGCATCATGGACGCTACCGCATTTGCGCTGTGTCGCGATCAAAAGCTGCCGGTCAAGGTGTTCTCCATTTTCAAGCATGGTGCGCTCAAGCGGGTAGTCATGGGCGAAGACGAGGGCACACTGGTTTATGCTTGAGCATGTCAGAATTGCAGCGCGCGAACCGAGTTATTTGAGCGGTCGGATTAGGAGAAAAACGTGCCGATTAGTGAGATAAAGCAAACCGTTGAAGTGAAGATGGATCAATCCATCAATTCATTCAAGAACAATTTGACCAAGATTCGTACTGGCAGGGCAAACCCGGCGCTGCTGGATTCGGTCCATGTGGACTACTACGGCGCCATGCTGCCGATCAGTCAGGTGGCAAATGTGTCTTTGCTGGATGCCCGCACCATCAGCGTTCAACCCTGGGAAAAAGGGATGGGGGCGAAGATTGAAAAAGCCATTCGCGATAGTGATTTGGGGCTCAACCCATCTTCCATGGGTGATTTGATTCGTGTGCCGATGCCGGCCATGTCGGAGGAACGTCGCAAGGAACTCACCAAAGTTGTTCGCAATGAAGGTGAGACTGCAAAAATCGCGGTGCGCAATTTGCGGCGTGATGCCAACGAGGCTGTCAAAAAAGCAGTCAAAGAAAAGCTTGCCTCGGAGGATGAGCAAAAGCGGTCTGAGGCAGATATCCAGAAAGTCACAGATCGGCATATCATCACCATCGACCAACTGGTCGCGGCGAAAGAGCAAGATATCATGGCGGTATGAATTGCGCCTGAACTGCTGCGAATATTTGCGTCAATTGATCCGGCTGGTCTTGCGCCGGGCGGCTTGCCCCAACAATTGCTTGCGAAGGCCTTAGTCAGATGTTAAAGCAGCGCGTTATCACTGCACTGGTCTTGCTGCTCATCTTGCTGCCTGCCCTGTTTTATCGCTCGCCCACCCCGTTTTGCGTGATTGCACTGCTACTGATCTCAGCCGGCGCCTGGGAGTGGGCGCGCCTCAACGGCTTTGGTCAGAATGCATCGTTTGTGTCAGGTGTTGCCTGTGTTGCCGTCTGTCTGCTGACGTGGTGGTTTGGCATGCTGGAGCGATCACTGGTCTTGCTGTGGATCGTCGCTGGGTCAGCCTGGGTGTTGGCCGGTGCCTGGGTGTTGCATCGGGGGGTGTCAGCGTGGTCTGGTCAACCGCCGCTGGTCCGGCTGGGTTTGGGCATTGTCGCGTTGTGGCTGGCGTGGTTGGCGGTGGCCCAGGCGAGGGTGATTGGCGTCAACTATCTGCTCTCCATTTTGGTGTTGGTCTGGGTCGCCGATATTTTCGCGTATTTCGCTGGCCGGGCATTGGGCGGACGTTTCAGCCGGGGCAAACTCGCACCGTCCATCAGCCCGGGAAAGAGTTGGGAGGGGGTTTGGGGCGGTATGGCCGGGGTTCTGGCACTGTCCTTTGTCTGGCTCTGGATCGACGGCAGATGGGCAATGTCGACCCCCAGTCTGTACGGTCGTCTGAGCATGAGGGGCTGGTGGTGGCTGATGATTTCCGTCGTGTTCCTGTCCGCGATGAGCGTGGTGGGTGATCTTTTTGAATCACTTGTCAAGCGCAGTGCCGGTGTCAAGGACAGTAGCGGTCTGTTGCCGGGTCATGGCGGTGTGCTGGACCGGGTTGATGCGTTGTTGCCTACGCTGCCGTTGGCGATGATGCTCTATTCGGTGTGAAAGATCTGATGAACGATTTTGCAGTCAACGTAAAGCAACGTGTCGCAATTTTGGGGTCGACCGGATCGATTGGGGTCACAACACTGGATGTGATCGCGCGCCATGCTGACCGGTTTGAAGTGTTTGCCTTGAGTGCCGCCACTCAGACCGAGACAATGTTGCAGCAATGCGTGCAGTTCAAACCAATGTTTGCAGTTATGGCAAGCGAGCCCCATGGTCGTCTGCTGGAACAAAAGTGCCGGGAACTTCAATTGGCGACGCGGGTACTCTGGGGTAGTGCTTCTATCTCCATGATCGCTTCGCACGAATTGGTCGACACGGTGATGGCCGCAATTGTCGGGGCGGCCGGGCTGGCATCTTGCCTAGGTGCCGCGCGAGCCGGCAAACGGTTGCTGCTGGCCAACAAGGAGGCTCTGGTTGTCGGTGGTGAATATTTCATGCAGGCTGTGGCAAAGGGTGGTGCCAAGCTGCTGCCGATTGACAGCGAGCACTCCGCCATTTTTCAGTCATTGCCGGATGATGCGGCCGTTTGGTCGACACAGATTGACAAGCTCATTCTTACCGGCTCCGGAGGACCGTTTCGACGGCGTGACCCGCAGACCTTGCACGACGTAACGCCGGCCCAAGCCTGTGCCCATCCTAACTGGGTGATGGGGCGCAAGATTTCTGTTGATTCCGCCACCATGATGAACAAGGCACTGGAGGTGATTGAGGCCAGTTTCCTCTTTGCCGTCAGTCCAGGTCAAGTGGAGGTTGTGATTCACCCCCAAAGCGTTATTCATTCGATGGTCCAGTACAAGGACAATTCGGTGGTGGCGCAGCTCGGCACACCAGATATGCGTGTTCCGATTGCCTATGGGCTGTCCTGGCCGGATCGCATCGTGTCGGGCGCAACTGCACTGGATTTCCACTCAATGGCCGAAATGACATTTGAGTCACTGGATTCGAACGGACATGAGCGGCGTTTTCCAGGCTTGAAACTCGCATGGTCGGTTTTGGAAGCACCCCCCGGTTCTACTGCCGTGTTGAACGCAGCCAATGAAGCGGCGGTAGCTGCATTTCTTGATGGCAAGATTCGTTTTGATCAGATTCATGCGGTCAATCTGGAAACTCTTGAATCTGTGGCCACTGTCAGTCCGCAATCGCTGGAGGACCTGCTGGCGCTCGACGCGCTGTCCCGTGATGCTGCTCAGCAAATTATCCGTCGCCTTTGTGTTTGACGAAGCCAACTTGATTTGACCATGCTGACACTTGTTGCTTTTTTGCTTGCCCTCGGAGTGTTGATCGCCGTGCACGAATATGGGCACTACCGCATGGCGGTGGTCTGTGGCGTCAAAGTGTTGCGGTTTTCTATCGGCTTTGGAAAAACATTGTTCAGTTGGCGGCCAGGGGGTTCATCGACCGAATTTGTCATTGGTGCCTTTCCCCTTGGGGGCTATGTGAAGATGCTCGACGAGCGTGAAGCGCCAGTGACGGCTGAGCAGCGACATCTGGCTTTCAATACCCAGCCTCTGCGCTCGCGTATCGCTATCGTGGCGGCTGGCCCTGTGGCCAATTTACTGTTGGCGGTGTTGCTGTACGCGGTGGTGAACTGGAGCGGCGTACAAGATCCGGCAGCGATTTTAGCCAAGCCCGCGGCCGACTCCATAGCCCAGCAGGCTGGCTTGAGGGGCGGTGAAAGGGTTCGGCGGGCCGGCTTTGAGGGTGAAGAGTTAAAAAATGTGAAATCATTCGAAGCGCTTCGCTGGCTTCTGACTCGCGGCGCCCTGGAGCGCAGGGATGTGCGATTGGATGTGGTGGGTCCTGCGTCTGGCACCAGCTCTGAAGTGCTGCTATATCTCAGCGCCATGAACGCTGGCGACGCGAACGCCGATTTGTTTCGAAAGATTGGAATTGAAGGTCCTTTTACCCGACCTTTGATTGGCGAGGTGATGGTTGGCGCGGCGGCTGAACGGGCTGGATTGCGGCAAGGCGATATGGTTGAGCAAGTGGGTTCGGTGGCGGTGGTGGATGGACAGCAACTGCGCCAGCTTATCCGGACCTCGGTCGGCACCAAAGAGGCCGCAACTGAAATCTGGAAGATTGATCGCGCTGGCACAAAAATGGAGTTAACAGTCACACCGGACGCCCAGCAGGACGGAGCGTTATTGATCGGAAAAATCGGCGCCTACGTGGGTGCCATGCCGGAATTGGTGACGGTCAGGTACGGTGCTGCAGACGGTCTGTGGCGCGGCGTGGTTCGCACCTGGGATGTATCCATATTGACGCTCAGAATGATGGGGAAAATGCTGGTCGGCGAGGCTTCGTTGAAGAATCTCAGCGGCCCACTGACGATCGCAGATTACGCCGGTAAGTCGGCCAGCATGGGTTTGACCCAGTACTTGCTGTTTCTGGCTCTCATCAGTGTTAGTCTGGGCGTCTTGAATCTGCTTCCGTTGCCGGTTTTGGATGGTGGCTATCTGATGTATTATCTTTGGGAGGGCATCCGGGGGAAAGCAGTGTCAGACGCCTGGATGGAGCGATTGCAGCGGGGTGGCGTGGCAATCCTGCTGGTCATGATGTCTATTGCTCTGTTCAACGATATAACCCGTTTATTTAGCTAATTGTTTGGTGTTGACAATCAACACCGGCTTGACTTCTCAATACAAAAATGCAAATTGATCGTTTTCGTTTTCGAACCATTTCTGTTGTTGCTTCATTGGCATTTTTGGTGAACGCGGCATGGGCGGTGAATCCTTTCACTGTGCGCGATATCCGCATTGAGGGCTTGCAGCGAGTCGAACCAGGAACTGTTTTTATCTCCCTGCCAGTTCGGATCGGGGACGTCTATAGCGACGAAAAAGGATCAGCAGCGATCCGGGCTCTGTTCGATCTGGGCTTGTTCAAAGATGTGCGAATTGATGTCAGCGGGGACGTGTTGGTGATCGTGGTCGAGGAGCGCCCCACCATCGCCGAAGTCGATTTCGTGGGCACCAAGGAGTTTGACAAGGACGTACTGAAGAAGGCCTTGCGTGATGTCGGTCTGACTGATGGGCGACCTTTTGACAAGGCGCAACTTGACCGGGCAGAACAGGAACTCAAACGCCAGTACATCAATCGCAGCCTGTATGCTGCGGACGTTGTGACGACTGTCACGCCGATCGAGCGTAACCGCGTCAATTTGACGTTTACGGTGGTTGAAGGCGATCCAGCCAAAATCAGCGAAATACATATTGTCGGCAATCAGGTGTTTGGCGAGTCGACGCTGCGTGGTCTGTTTGATCTTGACACTGGCGGTTGGTTGAGCTGGTATACCAAATCGGATCGCTACTCGCGGGCCAAGCTCAACGCCGACATCGAAACCTTGCGCTCCTACTATTTGACGCGGGGTTATCTGGAATTCAAGGTGGAATCAACCCAGGTCGCGATTTTGCCTAACAAAACCGACATTGCCATCACTATCAATATTGTGGAGGGTGAGCGCTTTGTCGTCAGTGGTGTCAAGCTGGAGGGGAATTTCCTTGGCAAAGAGGACGAATTCAAATCGCTTGTAACGATACGGCCTGGGCAAGCCTACAACGCTGACGAAGTGGCGAAAACCAGTAAAGCTTTCACCGAATATTTTGGAAATTTTGGATTTGCCTTTGCTCGCGTCGAAGCCCGCCCGGAGATTGATCGCATCAACAACCGTGTTGAATTGATTTTGCAGGCGGATCCTTCCCGCCGCGCCTATGTTCGCAGAATCAATGTTGTCGGCAACAACCGGACGCGCGATATTGTGGTGCGCCGGGAGTTTCGGCAGTTCGAGGCGTCCTGGTATGACGGCGAGAAAATCAGACTGTCGCGCGACCGTGTCGACCGTCTGGGCTACTTCAAAGAAGTCAATATCGAGACTCAGGAAGTCACCGGTTCTGCCGACCAGGTTGACCTGACTATCAGTGTTGTTGACAAGCCGACCGGGAGCCTGAGTGTGGGGGCTGGTTTTTCCAGTGCTGACGGCCTTGGATTGTCTTTTGGTCTGAAGCAGGACAATGCATTTGGTTCCGGCAACTCGCTTGGCGTGCAGATCAATACCAGCAAGATCAATCGGGTCGTCGTCTTCAACACGACCGACCCCTACTTTACGCAAGACGGGGTTTCCCGCACCATCGATTTATATCACAAGTCATCCAGTCCATACCAGGACCAAAACTATTACCAACTCGTATCTTCCGGCGGTAGTTTGCGTTTTGGCGTTCCCTTTACCGAGACCGACACGGTTTATTTCGGCGCCGGAGCCGAGAAAACGACCATCGTACCCGGCACCGCATTGCCGACTTCGTATATGGCATACGCCAACCAATATGGTTATGACAGCTTGGCAGTTCCCTTGACAGCTGGTTGGGCGCGCGATAGCCGAGACAGCGCACTGTCGCCTAATTCCGGGCGTTATCAACGCGCCTACGCCGAGTGGTCGGTAGCGGGCGAGGCGCGTTACCTGCGCACGACCTACCAGTATCAGCAATTCATTCCGCTGACCAAGCAATTCACTGTTGCTTTTAACGCAGAGGCTGGCTGGGGAAGGGCGCCAGGAGACCGGTCATTTCCGGTGTTCAAGAAATTTTTCGGTGGCGGACTGGGTTCAGTGCGCGGCTTTGAGCAGGGCAGCCTGGGGCCGCAGGATGCGAGTGGAATCTCCCTTGGCGGCACCAGCAAGCTGAATTTAAATGCTGAATTTTTGTCTCCGTTTCCTGGTTCAGGTAATGACCGGACTTTAAGGATGTACGCTTTTGCCGACTTGGGCGGGGTAGCCGGTCCGGACGGCGTCAATGCAAACGGCAACAGCTTGCGGGCATCAGTTGGCGTTGGCGTCAGCTGGATATCGCCGGTAGGCCCTTTGCGGCTGGCGTTCGCCAAGCCTATCAAAAAGTTTGAAGGCGATAAAATACAGAGTATGCAATTTCAGATCGGGACTAATTTCTAATGAACTATTTATTACGTCGATGCTGTGCCAGCATTTTGTTGCTTGGTTTGCTGCTCTGTGCACAAACCCAGGCGCAAGCCCAAGCGCAAGAGTTCCGTATCGGGTTTGTCAGTACCGACCGGATTTTCAAGGAAGCGAGTACCGCCAAAGCTGCGCAGGTCAAGCTGGAGCAGGAATTTTCAAAACGTGAAAAAGAGATCGTCGATCTCGGTGTCACTTTGAAGTCATTGGCCGACAAGTTTGAGCGTGAAGCACCTACTTTGTCTGAGGGACAGCGCGCCAGCCGCCAAAAGCAGTTGGTGGATCAGGATCGTGACTTCCAGCGCAAGCGCCGCGAGTTTCAGGAAGATCTCAATTCGAGAAAAAACGAGGAATTACAGCAGGTGCTGGAACGCGCCAACAAGGTTGTGAAGCAGGTAGCAGAAGCTGAAAAGTATGACCTGGTTTTGCAGGAGGCGGTTTACGTCAATCCGAAGCATGACATAACCGACAAAGTGATCAAGGCTTTGAATTCAGGTGGCGCTAAATAAAGCGCTGAAGGCACGTCAACAGTGGGCTTGTGTCTAGGTTCAATAGTTGACGTCCTCGGAGGTGAGCTTCATGGCGATCCCCATCTTGAAATTGACGGATTGGCGCCGCTTGAAAGTGCCAGTGCCCGGCATTTAAGTTTTCTCAGCAACCCCAAATACCAGGGTCAACTAGCCGCATCAAAAGCGGCTTGCGTGATCGTGAACCCGCAGATGCGGGCCACCGCTGTTTCGCGCGGGGCCTGCGTCGTGACCGATCAACCTTATCTATATTTCGCCCGTGTCACTCAGCTCTGGAAGAGAAGTTTGGTGCGGCCACTTAGACCGCAAATACACCCCAGCGCAGTGATTGATGCTGCTGCGTTTGTTCATCCAACAGCGCAGATTGGCGCATTGTGCGTGATAGAGCGCGGCGCACGGATTGGTGCTGGCACAGAGCTCAGGTCGCGTGTCACAGTAAGTGAAGACTGTGTTGTCGGCGACAGATGTTTGTTGCATCCAGGCGTTGTTATTGGCGCTGACGGGTTTGGTTTTGCCCCGGATGCGGGCGCCTGGGAAAAAATTGAGCAACTGGGCGCGGTTCGGATCGGCAACGATGTAGAGATTGGCGCCAACACCTGTATCGATCGCGGTGCCTTGCAGGACACCGTCATCGGAAACGGCGTGAAGCTCGACAATCTCATACAAATTGGCCACAACGTTCGGGTCGGCGACCATACTGCCATGGCCGGCTGCGTCGGTGTGGCTGGCAGCGCTGTTATTGGGACCCATTGCACACTCGGTGGCGGCGCCATCGTGTTGGGACATCTGGCCCTGGCCGATGAGGTCAATATATCGGCAGCTAGCGTTGTGACACGGTCGATTCGCAAACCGGGACATTACACTGGCGTGTTCCCGCTTGATGACAACGCCACCTGGGAAAAAAATGCCGCCACACTCAAACAGTTGCACAGTCTGCGCGAGCGAATTCGCGCGCTGGAGTTGCAGCTAAAGTTATTGGAAAAACAATGATGGACATCCACCGCATACTGAAGCAGTTACCGCACCGTTATCCGTTCCTGCTGGTGGATCGGGTGCTGGAACTGAACAAGGGCAAAAACATCAAGGCTTTGAAAAACGTCACTATCAACGAGCCGTTCTTTGAGGGACACTTTCCGAACCGTCCGGTGATGCCTGGCGTGCTCATGATTGAAGCGCTGGCGCAGGCAGCAGCTCTGCTGGCTTTTGATGCGCTTGACGCGACGCCCAATGATCAAATGATCTACTATTTCGCCGGCATCGACGCAGCCCGCTTCAAGCGTCCTGTAGAGCCTGGGGATCAACTGGTTCTTGAGGCCGAGCTAGTGCGCATGAAGGCCGGCATTTTCAAATTCAAGGCGCGCGCCTTGGTCGACGGTGAACTCGCGGTGGAAGCCGAGTTGACCTGTGCCATGCGTAACATCAAGTGAGTTCCAAGTTGTGACAGCCATTCATGCAACCGCTATTGTTGATCCGGCAGCTGAGCTTGATAGTACGGTGACGGTGGGGCCTTACACGCTCATTGGTCCTCACGTCAGAGTGGACGCTGGCACCACTATCGGACCGCATTGCGTGATCGAAGGTCACACCACTATTGGGCGCGACAACAGTATTTTCCAGTTCAATTCGCTGGGTGCCATTCCGCAAGACAAAAAATACGCGGGCGAGCCTTGCCAGTTGGTCATCGGGGACCGAAATACCATTCGCGAGTTTTGCACCTTCAACATCGGCTCACCCGGCGACAAGGGCGTGACGCAGGTTGGCCACGACAACTGGCTGATGGCGTACGTCCATTTGGCGCACGACTGTGTGGTGGGTAACAACACCATTTTTGCCAACAACTCTTCGCTGGCCGGACACGTGCATGTCGGCGATTGGGCGATTCTGGGTGGCTTCACCATGGTGCACCAGTTTGTGAAAATTGGCGCCCATTGCATGACGGCAATCAGTTCGGTTTTATTGGCAGATTTGCCGCCATTTGTGATGTGCCAGGGACAGCCTGCCGCGGCGCGTTCCATGAACTATGAAGGACTGCGTCGTCGTGGCTTTTCGCCAGAGCGCGTGTCTGCTGTCAAAGCCATGCACAAAGCGCTGTACCGCGATGACCTGACGTTGCAGGCGGCTGGTGCGCGCATTGCTGATCTGACCAAGACAAGCCCGCAGTCCGCGTCAGATGTCGCCCTGATGCTGTCCTTCCTGGAGCAGGTGTCACCCCAGCGTGGCATTGTTCGGTAATTGCCTATGACTGACTCAGTCAGTCAGTCTCTTAACGTCGCTTTGGTAGCGGGTGAAGCTTCGGGTGACTTGCTGGCGGGCTTGTTGCTGGACGGAATGCAGGAGCATTGGCCCTCGATGACCGCAGTGGGCATTGGCGGACCCCAAATGGCGCGTCGCGGTTTTGACGCCTGGTGGCCGCATGACAAATTGTCGGTGCACGGATTTAGCTGGGAAGTATTGCGACGCTACCGCGAGATTCTCGGCATTCGCAATCAACTTAAAAGCCGGTTATTGCAGCATCGCCCGGATATCTTTATTGGTGTGGACGCGCCAGATTTCAATCTTGACCTGGAAGCGGCTTTGAGGACTCAGGGAATCAAGACCGCGCATTTTGTTTCGCCGTCGGTCTGGGCCTGGCGGCCCGAGCGTATCGAAAAGATTCGCCGCAGTGTCGATCATGTGTTGTGCATTTTTCCGTTTGAGCCGGAAATGCTGTCACTGCATGGCATTGCAGCCACTTACGTCGGTCATCCGTTGGCCAATGTTATTCCTATGGTGCCAGACCGATTGAAGGCGCGCGCCGTTTTGGGGTTGGACGCCCATGGGCAGGTGCTGGCCATACTGCCTGGCAGTCGTCATTCTGAAATCGAGCATCTTGCCGGGAGATTCTTTCAGGCTGCTGCCCTTGTCAAAAAGATCCTCCCGGCTATCAAATTTGTAGTACCTGCGGTGCCTTCTCTGATCCCGCAGATAGAACAGGCAGCCCGCGCCACCGGTATGATGGAGCACCTGAAGATCGTGCAAGGCCAGTCGCACGTTGTGCTGGCGGCCTGTGATGTAACGCTGGTTGCCAGCGGTACTGCGACACTGGAAGCTGCCTTGTTCAAGCGGCCGATGGTGATCGCTTACCACATGGGATGGTTGTCGTGGCGGCTCATGCGGCGCAAGCAGCTCCAGCCCTGGGTTGGTTTACCGAACATTTTGTGCCAGGAGTTTGTGGTGCCCGAGCTGATACAGGAAGCCGCCACTCCGCAGGCACTTGCCGATGCCGTTTTGACCTGGCTGGC
>JANXLW010000413.1 GCA_025354965.1 Betaproteobacteria bacterium | reverse complement strand
GATCAGCGCCGGGATGACGTGGCTGTTTTCCGGGTGGTAGTTGTCGCCGGGGCCGTACAGGTTGGTGGGCATGACGCTGCGGTAGTCCACACCGTGGCTTTCGCCGTACTGGCGGTTGTAGCTTTCACACAGCTTGATGCCGGCGATCTTGGCGATGGCATAAGGCTCGTTGGTGGCCTCCAGCGTGCCGGTTAGCAGGGCATCTTCGCGCATCGGTTGCGGAGCCAATTTTGGGTAGATGCAACTGGAGCCCAGGAAAAGCAGTTTTTGCACGCCATTGCGGAAGGCGGCGTCAATGAGGTTGGCCTCCATCATCAGGTTTTGGTAGATGAACTCGGCCGGGTAGGTGTTATTGGCATGGATGCCACCGACCTTGGCTGCGGCCAGGTAGACCTGGTCAGGCTTTTCGGATGCAAAGAAGGCTTGGACGGCGGCTTGATTGATGAGGTCCAGTTCAGCGTGAGTGCGGGTGACGATGTTCGTCTGACCTTGTGCTTGAAGGGTTCGCACAATGGCAGAGCCGACCATGCCTCGGTGGCCAGCGACGTAGATTTTGGGGGAGGTCATTGCCCACTCCTTCCGTAGTTATCTTCAAAGCGGACGATGTCGTCTTCGCCCAGATAGCTGCCCGACTGCACCTCGATGATTTCCAGCAGGATGGCCGAGCCACCGCAAAGAATGACGGGTGTCACATCGATCATGTTTTTTGTACCTTTTTGCCGGTGGGGTGTTCGACTTCGGATTTCAGCGCTTCAATCTCCGCCTTCAGCGCCTCGTACTCTTGCACCCGGCGCTTGAGAAACTGGCTGGTGATTGCCACCTTGTGCGCAATGCCGGCCGGGGTGAGCAGGTAGTAGTAGGACAGGCGGTTCTGGCTGTTGCGAAAGTTCTGCATCTTGATGTGGCCTTTGGCCAGCAGGGCGTTGATGCAGAAGTTGAGCTTGCCCAGGCTGATGCCCACCGCCTCGGCCAGTTCGCGCTGGCTCATGCTGGGGTTGGCCTCGAGCAGGCGCAGCACTTTCAGGTGGCTTTCTTCGTGGAGGTGAGAGCTGGGCACGGTCTTGTTGGCAGGCAGGCTACCGCAATGCCGCGCATCAAATTTTTGATGACGGCGTGGTATGTTCAATGCTTGAACGCACTGTAGCACATTGTTGTGACGGGGATTTGTCAGGCGGCAGCTTTGCGCCTGGGGTGTGACGAAGCGACCGGCAAGTTTAAGTGCCACCAACCAAACTCCGCCCACGTCCGATCCAGTCTCGATCCAGTCGCTGCAGCGTGGACCTGATGGTTGGCACACCGAATTTGACGTGGTAAGGTTTATTCCTTACACTCATGCTTCATCGGAAGGGAAATTTGCCATGCAAGCAATTCACGAAGTCGCCACCATTACATCGAAAGGGCAAATCACCCTGCCCAAGCCCATCCGACAAGCGCTTGGTGTAGATTTTGGCGGCAAAGTGGCGTTCGACTTGCAGGGCTCACAAGTCGTGGTCACCCGTGTTGAAAACCAGCCCCACGAAGATCCCGCCATTGCGGGCTTTCTGGCACTGCTTGAAAAAGACATGGCGTCTGGCCGGCATATCGCTACGCTGCCCCCTGATCTGGCCCAATCCATGCTGTCGGCCATCAAGCGGCCTGTCGATTTGAGTGAAGATATCCGTGGCGACGTAGCGCTGTGATTCAGCGCCACGGTTGGAATTTGCTCTTCCACGATTGCTTGATAGAGCAACTCCAGAAGCTGCAAGCTGCCTCGCAACGGGCGCAGGCTCATGACCCGCAAGGGTTTGAGTCGAACGCCAACTTCAAACTTTTCAACGCCTTGTCTCAGGTGATGCTCGAGACTGTGCCGAGTGATCCCAATCGCGAGGAGTATCGGCAAGGTAACACCATGGGCCCCACGTTCAGGCACTGGCGCCGGGCCAAGATTGGGCGAAGGTTTCGTTTGTTTTTTCGCTTTGACTCCAAAACCAAGCTCATCATCTTTGCTTGGGTCAATGACGAAAATACTTTGAGATCGTCCGGCAGCAAAAGCGATCCTTATGCCGTGTTCCAGAAAATGCTCCAACGCGGTAATCCCCCCGACGACTGGGCTACCCTCGTGTCAGCGAGCAAGGCGCAATGGACATGAGCGCCGCGCCGGGCCGCCCCAAGCAAGCTCGCACCGCAGTGCGCAGCACGAAGGTACTCCAGTGAGCTTCAGGCTGAAAAATAGCAACTTTCAACTTGGCTGATAGCCCTGCACCAGTCGCTGCAGCGTGGACTTGATGGTTGGCACATCGTTGGCTTGTGCGGCCACCTGGGACACATAAGGCATTAGGTTGTTGGAGGCCCGGCGTTTGATGCCGTGCACGGTGTAGCCTTTTTCCAGTAAAAATTCAGCCAGGTAGCTGCCGTCCTGGCCGGTGATGCCAGTGATGAGTGCGGTTTTGGGTTGGGTCATGTTGATGTTGCTTGTTAGGCCATCGTTGGCGTTGTTTTACGGGGTCGGCCGCCCTTGGCGCCGTTGGCTCTGGCGGCCAGTGCTTTGGCTGGCGATTTGACGCTACCGGCTTTGGCGGCGTGTGCACGCATCCAGCTGCGGCTGCCAAACAGGCCGGCAAGCAGGCCCTCAACCGTCAAGTCGGCGTCCAGCCGCGGCCAATGCAGTCCGGTACCCAGGGACGATAGCTCGATCTGCGCCAAATCTGCCGATCGCGCATCCGCCAGGCCCTGTGCAAGTTGGGGCGGAAAGGCAAACGACGAACCGTTTTCCAGTTCAATGACGATCAACTTTTTGCGCGTGTCGTAACGTGCCGATACAGCAAGCAAGCGCGATGATTGCTCAAGTTGGCCACGCGCCACGGCGTTTTCGACCTGGGTCAACTCGGCTTTGACCCATTCAGGAGGGGCTGAGTTAGTCATGCAATTCACTCCATAAGGTTCTGAGCTGGGGCAAGCAGTCAGAAGTTGCAACCAACGCCGCTGCGATTTCAGCCGCTTTAGGCTTGCCAGCAATCGACATCAGCGCCGGAGGCATTGACAGTTCAATGCGAATTTCCCACCCAGGCCCAAGCACATGGGTATGCGGGGGTGGATGGTCGTTGGGGTAAACAACCAGCCGTAACGCTCCTGATCGAATGCTTGCCATGATTTTATATTAACCCATCACGTTTGGTTTGTCAGAAAATCCTGATACGCCAACTTGGGCCCGTCTTGCAGGCCTATCTTGGCTTGCCAGCCCATGTGATTCAGGCGGCTGCTGTCCATCAGTTTGCGGGGCGTGCCGTCGGGTTTGCTGGGGTCAAAGTCGATGTCGCCGGTGTAGCCCACCACCTGGCCGATGGTTCGGGCAACGTTGGTTGTCCGGCTTCTAGCAAGTAATCTGTCTGGTTCGTTCAGGTGTGCTACTATTTGCCACACCTGATAACGGTGAACAATGTCCAAACGGCCCAAAGACTATCTTCTTGAACAGGAGAGGTTTGAGATCAAGGCAAAGTCCGGAGGCGGGACGTTGAGCTATGAAGTCTGGGGCTACGAGGCAAAAGGCCGCACTGTGGTGACTCGGTACAACTTGGCTTACATCAACCATTCGATGCACCAGGGAGATAACGGGCGAGTGTTGGGCTTTGACAATGCCCACGATTATCACCACCGGCATTACATGGGCAAAGTCCAAGCCGTTGAGTTCACCAGTTATGAGGCAACCTTGGCAAGATTCCAACAGGAGTGGGTGGAAGTCATCAAGCTAAACCGAGGAAAGAAGTCATGACCAAAGTTTCAATTCGTACTGACGATGTGGCAGGGTTTTTCGACCGTGCCAAACAGGCAGCTCGCAAAGCTGATAAGGGCCTGGCCTTCGATGGATCGGTCACGCTTTCCTTTGAGGATCCGCAGAAGATGTTCACTGTTTTGACAGAGTCCCGTCGCCGACTGATGCTCGAGATTATGGTTGAGCCCAAGACCATCAACGACCTGACCAACCGTTTGAAACGCGATCGTTCGTCCATTACCAAAGATGTCGGGTTGTTGGAGAAGATGGGTTTGATCGTGTCCAGTCGTCAGTTGAATCCGGGGCATGGAATCCAAAAGATGGTTCAGGCCATCGCTCCCAAAATCGAGATGATTGCGACGCTGGGTTGATGAGGTTGACGCGTCACTTCTGATGAAGAAACAGACGGTTGTGTTTTCAAATCAGAAACGACTGTTTTGCAATTGAAAACATTTTTGCGGGTTGCAGAACCAGCGTATCGGGGCTTGATTGCCACGTCGCTACGCTCCTCGCAATGATGTTTGGTGAGTAGTCTTCATGGGGTGTTTGTAGTTATTGCATCAAACTCCGCGGCAAAGTCAGCACTTGCCGGTGCAATGGTCAGTTCCAGCTTTGCGTACCGAACAAAACGATTGGCCGTCTGGTACAGAGCAGGCTTGAGCGCGTGCAGTGCATTGAAATGCTGAGCAACTTCTCTGTAATCAGTCTCATAGTCATGGGCCGCCAAATTGCGCGCAGCACGAGCCACCTGCCAATCTTCTATCGACAGCACAACACCGTTTTTCTCAAAAATGGCCAATACCTTGATGAAACTGTCGGCCTGCTCGCCAGACAACTGCAAGCTGTGGCGCATGGCAGAACCAATAGTGTCTTGTAGCTTGGAGAAGCGTTCATTGATGGCTGCAAGTGCCTCAAAAAGGTCGTTATTTTTCTTGTTGGCAGATAAATACTCGCCCGTCAAAGGCCATTCAACGGCTGAATCAGAGGCCTGCAAAAAATAGACACAGCGCTGCATGGCCTCAAGCAGGCCGGCGAAATGCTGCTTTTGGGCGGGCAATAAGTCAGGTTTGGTCATGATGACGTGTGTGCTTAGGGTTATTGAGCTTAACGGCGTTCGCACGGGCGATAGATACAAAAGGGGTATCTGCAGCGCCCACGCCAACGGTCAGCACGTCAACAGGCAACTGCAATTTTTGCTCTAACCGCACCTTGAGCCGCGCGCGTGTCAAAACGTCCACAGTGGGCTCAGACTCGATCAACAAGTCGACATCGCCGCCACGTCGAGCGTCGTCCAGCCGGGAGCCGAACAGCCACACGTCGGCATCTTGCCCTGCAATGCTGCGGGTGGTATCGATGATGACGGCAATTTGGTCTGGGGTAATGCGCATGTTATGACGTTATACCGTAGCCAGTTCAGGCGAAGCTCCTCGTTTATGGCGTACCTGCTTTGTGGCCTTCGGTTTAGACAATTTCACCATGGGGCTCATGCCAGCGGTAGCAGCCATGTCAATCAGGGTGTCCAGAGAGAATAGATTGATTTTGCCGCGCATCAGATCGGAAATACGGGGTTGGGTCACACCAAAGAGGGCAGCAGCATCGCCTTGGGTCATGCCTCGTTCGCGGATCACTTCGGCCAGGTTCATCATCAGTTCGGAACGTGCCCGCATGCTGGCAGCCTGCTGGGGTGTGTTTTCAATGGCGTCCCACACACTTTTGAATCGTTGCTTGTCGGTCATTTTGAAATCTCCTTGATCAGTTCCCTGAAGCGCTTGCGAGCCAGTTCAATGTCCGGCTGCGATGTTTGCGGTGTCTTTTTTTTGAAGCAGTGCAGCACATACACGGCATCTGCAAACTTGGCGACGTACACCACCCGAAATGTTCCGGTTTCGTCCCAAATTCGCAGTTCCATAACGCCTGCACCAATGGTCGGCATGGGCTTGACATCATCTGGCTCAAGTCCGTTTTGCACCTTGTCCAGTTGATGCCCGACCTCGCGCATCGCCGTTTGCGGAAAGTTGCGCAAATCCTTCAGTGAGCTACCCCGGAATTCAACATCTTTCATAGTCGGAGTATACATACTTTTGTATGTTTGTGTTGGGAGGTTTTCAACTTGGCCGATACCCCTGCACCAGTCGCTGCAGCGTGGACTTGATGGTGGGCACATCGTTGGTTTGTACGGCCTGGTGACGAAGCGGCTGGCAAGTTTAAGTGCCGCAAGCTCAAATGGGTATCCCCCATTTTGGGGATTTTGGGGGTGGCGGAAAAATTTTTGTTCCGTGATTTACGGCATAAAGTTCCGAGATTTACGGCTGTATATTCCGAAATTTACGATATTATTCGTTGATGAGCACGCCTACCCTCTACCCGCGTCGGATCCAGCCGCGCATCGCCGAAGCCATGCACGACACGCCGGTGGTTCTGCTGGCCGGTCCACGCCAGGCAGGCAAAACGACCCTCGTGCGCCAAATGGCAGAGAACGGATTGCGCTATTTGACGCTCGATGACGAGCTGACACTGTTGTCAGCGCGCGAAGATCCTGTTGGCATGATTCGCGGCCTGGACCGGGCGGTGATCGATGAAATTCAGCGTGCCCCCCAGTTGCTCCTGGCCATCAAGAAAAGTGTTGACGAAGATCGCCGTCCTGGACGCTTTCTGCTGACCGGTTCGGCCAACCTGATGGCGCTACCCGCCGTAGCCGATTCATTGGCGGGTCGCATGGAAACCTTGTCGCTGCTGCCCTTGTCACAAAGCGAAATTGAAGGGTGCTCGACGAACTGGATCGACAGCGTATTCTCGGGGCGGATTCTCAATGTCGGTGTACCTGCGGTGGGCAGTGATCTGGTGGAGCGCGTAATCCGCGGCGGATACCCAGAGGCGATTTCACGGTCTTCGTCGAAGCGTCGGGTGGCGTGGGCCCGGCAGTACATTGATGCCATCATCCAGCGCGATGTTCGTGACGTGGCAAGCATTGAAAAGCTGGACCAACTGCCGCGCTTTCTGCGCGCCTTGGCTCAGACCGCGGGCCAGATGTGCAACTACAGCCAACTGGGCGGTCAGGTCGGCCTGGATGGGAAAACGGCGTCGCGTTATATCGGCATTTTGGAACAGATGTACTTGCTCAGGCGCATTGACGTGTGGGCGCGCAACCGACTCAATCGCATCATCAAGACGCCCAAGCTGCAGTTCATCGATTCCGGTTTGCTGGCCACAATCCTGGACCTGGACAGTGCGGAGGTTCAGCAAGATCGCACGCGTTTTGGCAATGTGCTTGAGACCTTTGTTTTCGGGGAGTTGCTCAAACACACGACAACGGCAGAAGGCGACTATCGTCTGATGTATTACCGAGATGCTGACAAGTTCGAAGTTGATGTTGTGATCGAGAACGCCGCTGGACATTTGGTCGGCGTCGAGGTCAAAGCCGCAGCCACGGTCAAGCAAGGCGATATGCGCGGATTGAGAAAACTGTCCAGCCTGGCGGGCGATCAGTTCAAGATGGGCGTGCTGCTATATGACGGCAACGAGACGATGCCGCTGGGGGATGGTATTTGGGCGGCTCCGCTGTCAACCTTGTGGGGGCAATAGTACGTCGCCAGCTTATTACCACCGGCACTACAACGCGGCCGATAGCCCTGCACCAGTCGCTGCAGCGTGGACTTGATGGTTGGCACATCGTTGGCTTGCGCGGCCAGTCGGCCTACCACCACCTGGGACACATAAGGCATTAGGTTGTTGGGCAGATTCATGACGAAGACGCTGGCGGTGGCCATGTCGTCCACGTACAGAAATTCACGCATCGGCGTGCCTGTGCCCCAGATGGTGACTTTAGGCGCCTGTTTGACTTTGGCTTCATGAAAACGACGAATCAGCGCCGGGATGACGTGGCTGTTTTCGGGGTGGTAGTTGTCACCGGGGCCGTAGAGGTTGGTGGGCTCAAGCACACCGGTGAGTAAGGCCGCCTCTGTCATGGGCTGGGCGACGGCGCACGGGTAGATGCAACTGGAGCCCAGGAAAAGCAGCTTCAGGATGTCGGGCGTCCCGGGCCGTCGATCAGCTGGGCTTGGACAAGGCTGCTCAGCAGTCGTGTGAACGGCTTGATGTCTTGATCCGAGGATGCTGCATCCAGGGCCCGCCACCGGTGGCCAGCATGAGGTTCATGATGAACCGAGCCAGGCGCCCGTTGCCGTCCATGTAAGGATGAATGAATACAAAGACGAAGGGTTTTTAGGGTTTGGCGGAAACGAAGGGATTCGAACCCTTGATGGGGCTCAACACCCCATACTCCCTTAGCAGGGGAGCACCTTCGGCCACTCGGTCACGTTTCCTGAAATTTCAAGCCCTGATTATCTCACGACTTACTGCAAATTCAGCTCGGTGGCTGATCAAGGTCAAAGGCTTTGTGCAGCGCGCGCACGGCCAGTTCCATGTATTTCTCGTCAATCACGACGGAGGTTTTGATTTCGGAAGTGGAAATCATCTGGATGTTGATGCCCTCTTCACTCAACACCCGAAACATTTTGCTGGCCACACCCACATGGCTGCGCATGCCGATGCCGACAATGGACACTTTGCAAATCTTGGTGTCGCCGACTACCTCCTGCGCACCGAGATTGGGCAGCACTTTTTCTCGCAACAAATCTACCGCTCTGGCGTACTCGCCGCGGTTGACGGTGAAGCTGAAGTCGGTCTTGCCGTCTTTGCTGATGTTCTGGATGATGACATCGACCTCAATGTTTGCATCAGCTACAGCA
>JANXLW010000385.1 GCA_025354965.1 Betaproteobacteria bacterium | reverse complement strand
CGCCGATGTGCGTGAGATGCTGATCCAGCACATCCTGACCGAAGAAATCTTCGCCAAGGTGTTTGACGACAGCGACTTTCACCAGCACAACAACGTGGCCCGCGAGCTGTATGCGCTGGAAGGCGCTTTCTTCACCGGCGCGCTCAAAAAACAAACCCTGAAGGGGCTGGAAACCTACTACGCCGCCATCCGCGCTGCCGCCGCGCAGATCAGCAGCCATGGCGAAAAGCAGACCTTTCTGAAGATCATTTACGAAAACTTCTACAAGGTCTACAACACCAAGGCCGCCGACCGCCTGGGCGTGGTCTACACCCCCAATGAAATCGTGCGCTTCATGATTGACGGGGCCGACTGGCTGTGTGAAAAGCACTTTGGCAAAAACCTGATCGACAAGGAGGTGGACATCCTCGATCCGGCCACCGGCACCGGCACTTTCATCTGTGAACTGCTGGAACATTTCCGGGGGCAGCCCAAAAAGCTGGAACACAAATACCGGCACGAACTGCATGCCAACGAAGTGGCCATCCTGCCCTACTACGTGGCCAACCTGAACATTGAATCAACCTACGCCGCCATCACCGGCAAGTACGAAGAGTTCCCCAGCCTGTGCTTTGTGGACACGCTGGACAACGTGGGCCTGCACACCTCGGCCAAGGGCGTCAACGCCGATCTGTTTGGCAGCGTCTCTGAAGAAAATGTCGCCCGCATCAAGCGCCAGAACGGCAAGCGCATCAGCGTCGTCATTGGCAACCCGCCCTACAACGCCAACCAGGCGAATGAAAACGACAACAACAAGAACCGCGAATACCCGGACATCGACAAGCGCATCAAACAGACCTACATCGCCGAGAGCACCGCGCAGAAAACCAAGCTCTACGACATGTACGCCCGCTTTTTTCGCTGGGCCAGCGACCGCTTGAACGAAAACGGCGTGCTGGCCTTTGTGACCAACCGCAGTTTTATCGAGAGCCGCACCTTCGATGGTTTCCGCAAGACGGTGGCGAGCGAATTTGCCGACATTTATGTGGTGGACCTGGGCGGCGACGTGCGCGCCAACCCCAAGCTCAGCGGCACCAAGCACAACGTATTTGGCATCCAGACCGGAGTGGCGATCAGCTTCATGGTCAAGCGGGTGCAATCCACCAAGGACAAAAAGCCCGCCCGCGTGTTTTACGTGCGTCGTCCCGAGATGGAAACGGCGGAAGAAAAGCTGGGCGTTCTTGCCAACCACCCCATGCGCGGGCTGACCTTTGACGAGGTGCAGCCAGACAAGACGCACAACTGGGTGAATCTGACGAGCAATGACTTCGATACCTTGACTCCGCTGGCAAGCAAGGACACCAAAGCAGCAAAGGCGGCTGGCAAAGAGCGGGCGATTTTTAAGAACTTCTCTCTGGGTTCTTCAACGAATCGTGATGAGTGGGTCGTGGACTTCAGTGATCAAGCACTTGGCTCACGTATGCAGTGGTTTTGCGAGGAATTCGCTAAGGCAGCAAGCGTTGCAAAGCATCCAGATCATCTGAAATGGTCGAGAAATCTGAAGCGTCGGATGGCACAGGGGCGCATAGAGCCTTTTGATTCCAGGAACATTAAACCGACAACATATCGCCCGTATGTTCGACAGTCGCTTTATGACTCAACTTTGTATGTTGATGAGCGAGGTGAGACATCTGCTTTCTTTCCGAGCGCTGCGATCAGAAATCCAAGCATTTGCGTAATTGCTGGCGATCGGCAACCATTTGCGTTGGTTGCGTCAGATGTTGTGCCCAACCTGAATCTCTATTCCGCAGATGCGACCAAATACGCTAGCCTCTATCGTTTTGACGACACAGGCACCCGCCACGACAACATCACCGACTGGGCACTTAAACAATTCGCCGCCCACTACGCCGACGCAGTCGGCCAGGGCAAAGGTGCCCGCAAGATCACCAAGGAAGCCATCTTCCACTACTGCTACGCCGTGCTGCACGACCCGCTGTACCGCGAGAAGTACGCGCAAAACCTCAAGCGCGAATTTCCGCGCATCCCGTTCTACAAAGACTTCTGGCAATGGGCGGCCTGGGGCGAGCAGCTCATGGCGCTGCACATTGGCTATGAGTCGGTGGCACCGTTCGCGCTCTCACGTCATGACGAGCCCGATGCCAAGGCCCGCGCTGCAGGCCTACAACCCAAAGCCATGCTACGCGCCGATCCGGCGGCGGGCAGTATTGCGCTGGACAGCGAGACCACGCTGCGCGGCATCCCTGCCGAGGCCTGGACTTACAAACTGGGCAACCGCAGCGCCATCGACTGGGTGCTGGACCAGTACAAAGAGAAGAAACCCAAAGACCCGACCATCCGCGAAAAGTTCGACACCTACCGCTTCTGTGACTACAAGGACAAGGTGATCGAACTGCTGTTGCGCGTAACGACGGTCAGCGTCGAGACTGTGCGGATTACCGACGCGATGGCGAAGGCCAGCCGGTAAACTGGCAGCCATCAACTTGAAGTCATAAATTGTGATATCAAGTCTGACGTGCCTTGCAATAAGTATCACCTGGTGCTACACTGAATGATGCCATCCAGACTGTCGATGCGTGCGTTCAAAACCGCCAGATTCGCCAAGGACGCGAAGAAGGCAAAGATCAAAGATGAAGAGCTTTGCCAGGCAATCAGGCAGGTTATGTTGGGCCAAGCCGATGATCTGGGTGGGGTGTTTTCAAGAAGCGACTCAATGACAACCTGCATAGGTCAATCATTTTGGCTAAGGGCGGCCAATATTGGGTCTATGAGTACCTGTTTGCCAAGAAGGACCGTGACAACATTGAAAACGACGAGTTACTTGCCTTTCGTCTGCAGGCCAAGAGCTATGCAGGTTTGAATGAACAACAGGTTGGCCAGTTGGTGACCAACGGTGATTTTGTGGAGATTTGCCATGACGACAAAACAGAAATTCAAAAGTGAGGCCTTTGAGGTGATTCACGCCTCGGCTCGCGCACTTCAAAAAGTGGGTGCCATCGACCTGACAACGATGCGCAAGTTTGATGAAACGTGCCTGACCACACCGGTAATTCTGGCACCCAGGCAGATCAAAGGCATTCGTGAGCGCGCGCATGTGAGTCAACCCGTTTTCGCGAGGTACCTTAATACCAGTGAGTCAACGGTACAAAAGTGGGAATCCGGCAGCAAGCAGCCCAGCGGAATGGCGCTCAAATTATTGGCCGTGGTTCAGAAACACGGACTGGAAGTGTTGGCCTGAGTACAAAAATTTTCACCGGCAGTGCCGCCGGGCTGCTGCTGGCCATCTGTGGCGCCATTGCCTTCAGCGGCAAGGCGATCATCGTCAAGCTGGCTTACCGGTACGGCGTCGATGCGGTCACGCTCATCATGTACCGCATGCTATTTGCGTTGCCTATTTTTGCGCTGATGGCCTGGTGGGCCAGTCGCGGCAAAGCGGCGCTGACGCGCAAGGATTGGTATGGTATTTTGGGCTTGGGCGTAACCGGCTATTACCTCGCCAGTTACCTTGACTTTGCCGGTTTGTCTTTCATCAGTGCGTCGCTGGAGCGCCTCATTGTGTACCTCACGCCGACGCTGGTCCTGTTGCTGGGCCTGGTGCTCTACCAGCGAAAAATAAGACGGCCGCAAGCCCTGGGCATGCTGATCAGCTATGCCGGTGCACTGCTGGTGTTTGGCCAGGAGATCAAGCTGGAGGGCCACGATGTCGCGCTGGGGGCCTTGCTGGTTTTTTTGAGCGCCATCAGCTATGCGGTGTACCTGACCTTCAGCGGTGAGTTGGTGCAACGGCTGGGCTCTTTGCGACTGGTCGGCCTGGCCACCAGCGTCGCCTGCCTGTTGTGCATTGCCCAGTTTGTGCTGTTGCGTCCCTGGAGTGCCGCCACGGTTGCGCCGCAGGTCATCTGGTTGTCGGTGTTGAACGCCACGCTGTGCACTGCGGTACCGGTGCTGATGGTCATGATGGCAATTGAGCGCATCGGCGCCAGTCTGGCTTCGCAGGCCGGCATGGTCGGACCCATGTCCACCATCCTGATGGGTGTTGTGATTCTGGGTGAGCCCTTTACCGTCTGGGTGGTGGCCGGAACCGTATTGGTGATTGCCGGTATTTTTGTCTTTAGCAGTCGCGCCCGAGCCGGCCCGGGATAGATTTCGCCACTATCATGGTGGCAACTTTTTGTAATCGATGGAGAGTGACTATGGATTTCGGTATTGCAGGCAAATGGGCGCTGGTGTGCGGCGCCAGCAAGGGTTTGGGCTTTGGCTGTGCCCAGGCACTGTTACGTGAAGGGGCCCATGTGCTGATCGTGGCGCGAGGTGCCGAGGTGCTACAGGCCTCGGCCCAGAGGTTGATGGCTGACAGCAGCCGTCCATCGGGCGCTAGCGTGCAGTTTGTTGCCGCAGACATCACGACGCCGGAGGGCCGTCAGGCAGTATTTGCCGCCCGGCGAGACTTTGACATTGTGGTGACCAACGCCGGTGGCCCGCCGCCGGGTGATTTTCGCGATTGGGACCGCGACGCCTGGATCAAGGCGCTGGATGCCAATATGCTGACGCCGATTGAACTCATCAAAGCCACGGTCGATGGCATGGCGGCACGCGGCTATGGCCGCATCGTCAACATCACCTCCAGTGCGGTGAAGGCGCCGATCGATATTCTGGGTTTGTCGAATGGTGCGCGCAGCGGTTTGACCGGCTTTGTGGCGGGCGTGTCACGCAGCAAACTGGCAAGCCAGGGCGTCACCATCAACAACCTGCTGCCCGGCGCCTTTGAC
>JANXLW010000379.1 GCA_025354965.1 Betaproteobacteria bacterium | reverse complement strand
ATGAAAGCTAGGCGTTGGCAGCAGCGCCGGATTCAGCGAAAAAGCGCACGCTGAAACGTGCTCCCGGAGGCAACTGGCCTGGTCGGCTGTCCTCCATGCTGATGGTGGCGTTGTGTTGATGGGCGATTTCCAGCACGATCCGCAATCCCAATCCGGACCCATCGACTTCAGTCCCCAGGGCGCGGTAAAAGGGCTGAAAAATCAATTCCCGCTCGGCCAGAGGAACGCCCGGCCCCGAGTCTTCCACCTGCAACACCAGTGTCTTGCCAAACGGATCAGTCAGTACCCGTGCAGTAATTACGCCCGGTTTCTCCTGACTGGAGGGTGTGTAATTGATCGCGTTATCCAACAGATTTCGAATCAACTCCTTAAGCAATGTGGGGTTGCCTGCCACCTGGCCACCTTCGGCGCCGGGTTGCGTGCCTTCATAGCCCAGATCAATCCGCTTTTCCATCGCTCGTGGCACACAATCGCGCACTACCGTCATTGTCAAATCCGCCAGGTCACAGGTCGTTAGCGGCATCGCCGAGCCGCTGCTTTCGGCCCTCGCCAGCGCCAACAACTGATTCACCGTGTGAGTGGCCCGAATGCTGGAGCGACCAATTTGCCGCAGCGATAGTTTTAGCTCTTCGGTGTTGGCACCTTCGAGCTGGGCCAGATCCGCCTGCATGCGCAAACCGGCCAGCGGCGTTTTCAGTTGATGGGCAGCATCGGCCAGGAAGCGTTTTTGTGTGGCGATCGAGTCCTTCAGCCGCATCAGAAGATCGTTGACAGAAGACACCAGCGGCGCCACTTCGAGCGGAACAATTTGCGCGTCGATCGGACTCAAATCGTCCGGCTTACGAGCGCGAATGCGTTCTTCGAGCTGGTTCAGTGGTTTGATGGCTTGCACTAGCGCCAACCACACCAGCAGCACGGCCAACGGCAAGATGACAAACTGCGGCAACATCACGCCTTTGACAATTTCGGTCGCCAGTACCGAGCGCTTTTCCATCGTTTCGGCGACCTGAACCAGGGCTGGTCTGGCGTTGGGCAGCGCCACTTTGACCCAGGTGTAGGCGATCTTGACATCAAGACCATGAATCTCGCCATCGCGCAAAAGAACTTCACCCAGCACGACTTTTTCGTCTGCTGGTGGTTCCGGTAAATCTGGTTCGCCACTCAGAAATTCCCCGCGAGCGCCCAACACCTGGTAATACACGGTATCCGAATCGTCGGCGCGCAATAGTTCGCGCGCCGGCAGCGGCAGGTTGAATTGCACTCGGTTGTTGCTGACGCTGACCAGTTGCGCAAGTGCCCCGGCGTTGTACTCCAGGGCTCTGTCAAACGGCTTTCCGGCGATACTTTGTGCGACCACCCATGTCAGCACCAGGCTGATGGGCCATAACAACAGCATTGGCGTCAGCATCCAGTCCAGGATCTCACCGAACAATGAGCGTTGTTCCTGGTGGAAGATGTTCACCCGGGTATTTTTTCCAGGCAATAGCCCAAGCCGCGCACCGTGGCAATGCGGATTGGCCCTTTCTCAATTTTTTTCCGCAAACGATGGATGTAAACCTCAATCGCATTGTTGCTGACTTCTTCGCCCCACTCGCACAGTCGCTCCACCAATTGGTCTTTGCTGACCAGGCGACCAGCGCGTTGCAGCAAAACTTCAAGCAGCCCCAGTTCGCGCGCCGACAACTCGACCATGACGCCATCAATGGTGGCAACGCGACCCGACTGATCGTAGATCAAGGGACCGTGTTTGATTGTGCTGCTGGCTGTTCCCATGCCGCGCCGACCCAGCGCCCGCACCCGGGCCTCCAGTTCCTGCAGACTGAATGGTTTGGCCATGTAGTCGTCGGCGCCATAGTCCAGACCTTTGACGCGCTCCTCGACGCTGTCGGCCGCCGTCAGGATCAACACCGGTAGGGATGAACCGCGGGCCCGCAGCTTCTTCAGCACTTCAAGCCCATGCATCTTGGGCATGCCAAGATCCAGAATGAGAAGATCAAACTCCGTATTGGTCATGAGCGCGGCCTCGGCTTCAGCACCACTGGCAACGTGGTCGACTGCGGCACCCGAGCTGCGCAGGGTTCGCATCAATCCGTCGGCCAATACCTGGTCATCCTCGGCAATCAGAATTCGCACGACTGTCTCCTTTATCTGTTAAGGCCGGAGGCCGGCATTCTCTTGTTGCTGCAATTCTAGGCGCCAAGGCATCATGCCGTAATTTTTCAGAAAGGTTGCCGCTTTTCATGCGCAATAGGCCTCTAGACCGATGGCAATCACGGTTGCAACTTCAGCCCCTACTGCGACTCGAAGCTCGGCTTCAGCTTGTGCTACCGCTTGCCGAAACGCCTGCAACCAGCTCAATCCAACGGCAGTGAACACGATGCGCCGGGCGCGGGCATCGCGTACATCAGCCTGACGGGTGACCAGGCCCCAGGCCTCACATTGCTCCACCAGCTTGCCCATCGCCTGTTTGCTCATATTGGCACGCTTGGCCAATTCGGTCAGACGTGAGCCGTCGATAGCCAGGTGGCGCGTGATTTGGACATGCGACGCGCTCAAACGACCGCGCGCTGCCAGATTTGACAAAGCCAGTGGAATTTCGTCGTTGCGCGACATCAGGGACAGCACACGGGCATCAAAACGCAGCAGAGACTGACTCAGCCAGTGCCCCACATGCGCCTGACGCCAGCTATCGTTTGAGACAGATTTGAACACGACACAAATAGTAAATCAAATTGACTAAAAAAACTATTTGCAAATTTCAACGACACAAGATAAACTACTGTTCAAGTATCCAGCCTGTTATTAACACCAGAGGATGCATTTGGTCCAACCCGTTGTCACTAAAGGAGAATTTTATGGACGCAGCCGTTAAAACCTTAAGCCCCGCAGCCAGCGAAAAAGCCAAAGCCCTGCAAGTGGCATTGGCACAAATTGAAAAGCAGTTCGGCAAGGGCACCATCATGCGTCTGGGCGAGGGCGAGGTCATCGAAGACATCCAGGTCGTCTCTACCGGCTCGCTGGGTCTGGACATCGCTTTGGGCGTGGGTGGCTTGCCGCGCGGTCGCGTGGTTGAAATCTACGGCCCGGAATCTTCCGGCAAGACGACGTTAACCTTGCAAGTCATTGCCGAGATGCAAAAGGTTGGCGGCCAGTGCGCGTTTATCGACGCCGAGCATGCGCTGGACATCCAGTACGCCCAGAAGCTGGGTGTGAACCTGCAGGATTTGCTGATTTCCCAGCCCGACACCGGTGAACAGGCGCTGGAAATTGTGGACAGCCTGGTGCGCTCTGGTGCCGTCGATCTGATCGTGGTCGACTCGGTCGCAGCCCTGACGCCGAAGGCCGAACTGGAAGGCGAGATGGGCGACTCGCTGCCCGGCTTGCAGGCCAGGTTGATGAGCCAGGCGCTGCGCAAACTCACGGCGCACATCAAAAAGACCAACTGCATGGTGATCTTCATCAACCAGATCCGCATGAAGATTGGCGTCATGTTTGGCTCACCCGAGACCACCACGGGCGGCAACGCGCTGAAGTTCTACGCCTCGGTACGTCTCGATATCCGCCGCACCGGAACCATCAAAAAAGGTGATGAAGCGATCGGCAATGAAACCAAAGTCAAGGTCGTCAAAAACAAAGTGGCGCCGCCGTTCAAAACCGCAGAGTTCGATATTTTGTTCGGTGAGGGCATCAGCCGCCATGGCGAGATCATCGACATGGGGGTCAATGCCAACATTCTGGACAAGTCAGGCGCCTGGTACGCTTACAACGGCGAAAAAATCGGCCAGGGCCGCGACAACGCCAGAGAGTTTCTGCGCGAAAATCCGGAGCTGTCATACGAAATTGAAAACAAGGTACGGGCATCGCTTGGCATCCCTTTGTTGCCAAGTTTGGCAGAGCCCGATTCGAAGGTCAAAGTCGCAACCAAAAAGCCCGCGGTAGCCAACATTGCGCTAGCTTGAGCAGACCTACCTGGCCGCTACCATGTCGTTTGTGCAACCCTCCCTGAAGGGCCGCGCCTTGCGCTTGCTTAGCGGCCGAGAGTACTCGCGCGCCGAACTGGAACGCAAGCTTGAAAGCCATGAAGAAGAACCCGGCACACTGGCCCGGGTTCTGGACGAATTGCAAGCCAAAGGTTTTATCAGTGAGCAGCGAGTGATCGAATCGGTGCTTCACCGCCGCGCTGCCAGGCTTGGCACGGCGCGCATCAAGCATGAGCTGCAGAGCAAAGGTCTGGACTCACAAGCAGTTACTGCAGCGCTGGCCGACCTGCAAGCCAGCGAGTACGAGCGGGCGTTGGCAGTGTGGTGTAAAAAATTCGGTACGCCACCGGCAGATGCGCAATCTGCCGCCAAGCAGATGCGTTTTTTGGCGGCACGCGGGTTTGGCTCGGATGCCATCCGGCGCGTTATCAAAGCCCCAGCATCAACTTGAGGTTTTGTACTGCTGCGCCACTGGCGCCTTTGCCCAGATTGTCGAGACGGGCCACCAGTACGGCGTGATGAAAGCCATCACTCACTCCCTGATTGGCAAAGACACGCAGTTCCATCCTGTTGCTATCGGCCAGAGCCAGTGCGTCGAGCTTGTTGTCAGGGGTGGCGGTCTGGACGCTGACCCATTCGCTACCCCGATAGTGTTGAACAAGGATGTCGTGCAGATCCTGGGCGCTGGGTTGCCCCGGCAGCAGATCCAGATGCAGCGGCAATTGCACCAGCATGCCCTGTTTGAAATTGCCCACCGATGGAATGAACACGGGACGCCGCGTCAGTCCTGAGTACTTCATGATCTCGGGCAGGTGCTTGTGTTTCAAACCCAGACCGTACAACTCAAAAGCCGGGGCTTCGCCTTTTTCATAGGCCTCGATCATGCTGCGCCCGCCACCCGAATAGCCGCTGATTGACGGCAAGGCAAGGGGGAAATCAGCAGGAATCAAGCCGGCATCCACCAGCGGGCGAATCAGCGCAATGGCGCCCGTGGCATAGCAACCCGGATTGGCAACACGGTGCGCTTGCGACACCGCTTGCGCCTGCCCCGCTGCCAGTTCCGGAAAGCCATAGACCCATCCGGGTGCGGTGCGGTGCGCACTGGAAGCGTCAATGATCTTCGGGCCAATTTGCCTTGTGGCGCTGGCGATAGCGTCAATCATGGCAACAGATTCAATGGCTGCATCGTCGTGCAGACAGAGCACCACCAGATCGGCCTGCGCCACCAACTCGCGTTTGCTACCAAGGTCCTTGCGCAAGCCGGGGGCGATGCTGATCAGTTCGACGCCTGGCAGGGCTAGCAAGCGCTCCCGAATTTGAAGACCGGTAGTTCCAGCCTCGCCATCAATGAAAATTCTGTGCATGCGCTAACTCCGGTTCAGCGTGTTGAAATGCTGTGTAAGGCTGGCTAAAGTTTGGTGCGTTGCAACATGATACAGTCACAAGTTGAGTTGTCCAGTGCCTGCCGCAAAGCATTCTGGTTTTGTGGTCGGATAAAAAACTATTCATTCCTGCGAGTGTCCTCATGAAGATTCACGAATACCAAGGCAAGGAAATCTTGCGCCAGTTTGGTGTGCCTGTGCCCCGCGGCATCCCGGCTTTCACCGTTCAAGAGGCGGTCGAGGCCGCCCAAAAACTCGGTGGCCCGGTGTGGGTCGTGAAGGCTCAAATTCATGCTGGCGGACGCGGCAAGGGTGGTGGCGTCAAGCTGGCACGTTCAATCGATGAGGTCAAAAAACTTGCCGGTGAAATTCTGGGCATGCAGCTCATTACCCACCAAACTGGGCCGCTAGGCCAGAAAGTGCGACGCCTCTTGATTGAAGAAGGCGCCGACATAAAAAAAGAATATTACGTTTCGGCTGTGACTGATCGTACCTCGCAGCGGGTCGCCATGATCGTGTCCAGCGAGGGTGGCATGGACATTGAGCAAGTAGCCCACGCAACACCTGAAAAAATCATCACTCAAATTGTTGATCCGGCGACTGGTCTGACTGCGGCCCAGGCAAAAATACTGGCTGACAGTATCGGCGTGCCTGTCGGCTCGACGGCCCAAGCGGTGGATGTGCTGCAAAAGCTCTACCAGGTGTACATGGACACCGACGCCTCACTGGTCGAAATCAATCCCCTGATCCTCGAGGGCAACGGCAACATCAAGGCCATCGACGCCAAATTCAACTTTGACGCCAACGCTCTGTTTCGGCATCCTGAGATTGTGGCTTACCGCGATCTTGACGAAGAAGACCCGGCCGAAGTGGAAGCCAGCAAGTTTGATTTGGCCTACATCAGCCTGGACGGCGATATTGGCTGCCTGGTGAACGGCGCCGGCCTGGCCATGGCAACCATGGACACCATCAAACTGTTTGGTGCCGAGCCAGCCAACTTTTTGGACGTCGGCGGCGGCGCCACTCCCGAGAAAGTCACCGAGGCCTTCAAAATCATGCTGAAGAATCCGAAGGTCAAGGCCATTTTGGTCAATATCTTCGGTGGCATCATGAAATGCGACACCATCGCCATGGGAGTGATTTCCGCCTGCAAGGCGACCAACCTGAATGTGCCGCTGGTCGTGCGCATGAAGGGAACCAACGAAGAAGTGGGTAAAAAGATGCTGGCAGACAGTGGTCTGCCCATCATCAGCGCCGACACCATGGCCGATGCGGCGCAAAAAGTGGTTGCCGCGGTTAAAGCAGCTGCGTAAGGAAAAATCATGTCCATCCTCATCAATAAAGACACCAAAGTCATTACCCAGGGCATCACCGGCAAAACCGGTCAGTTCCACACTGAAAAGTGCCAGGAATACGCCAACGGCAAGAACTGTTTCGTCGCCGGCGTCAACCCAAAAAAGGCCGGCGAGTCGGTGCTTGACATCCCGATCTTCGCCACTGTCAAGGAAGCCGCAAAGCAAACCGGTGCCACGGTGTCGGTCATCTATGTGCCACCCGCCGGTGCGGCGGCCGCCATCTGGGAGGCGGTAGAGGCCGATCTGGACCTGGCGATCTGCATCACGGAAGGCATTCCTGTTCGCGACATGCTCGAAGTGCGCAACCGGATGCGCGCCAAAGAAGCCGCTGGCGGTAAAAAGACGCTGCTGCTTGGCCCTAACTGCCCCGGTTTGATCACCCCCGACGAGATCAAGATCGGCATCATGCCCGGTCACATCCACCGCAAGGGTCGTATTGGCGTGGTGAGCCGCTCTGGCACGCTGACTTATGAAGCAGTAGCACAGTTGACTGAAATTGGCCTGGGGCAGTCCAGCGCGGTGGGCATCGGTGGTGACCCGATCAATGGCCTCAAGCACATTGACATCATGCGCGCTTTCAACAAAGACCCGGACACCGACGCCGTCATCATGATCGGTGAAATTGGCGGCCCGGATGAAGCCGACGCGGCGCGCTGGTGCAGGGTCAACATGAAGAAGCCCATCGTCGGTTTTATCGCAGGTGTGACCGCACCTGCTGGTAAGCGAATGGGGCATGCCGGGGCTTTGATCTCTGGCGGCGCCGACACGGCGGACGCGAAGCTCGCGGTGATGGAAGAATGTGGTTTCAAAGTCACGCGCAATCCGTCCGAAATGGCCAAACTGTTGAAAGCCTTGCTGTAGAAACGGCCAAACACCGCGAACTGGCAGCCGGTCAAGAGACCGCTACACTTCTGGATAAACGTGAACGAAGCGCTCCGGACACTATGTTTGGGGCGCTTCTTGCATTTGTAACGCAGGAGAAAGCGGATGGAATTGTTGCAAAGTGTCGACTTCTGGACGGGTCTGCTGAAGATCATCTGGATCAATATCGTTTTGTCTGGCGACAACGCCGTGGTGATAGCGCTGGCCGCCCGGTCGCTGCCGCTTGACCAACAAAGGAAGGCGATTTTCTGGGGTTCCAGCGCGGCCGTCGTGTTGCGCATTGCCTTGACCGTGGTTGCCGCCAAGCTCTTACAATTATCATTTTTGCAAATCGGCGGCGGCCTGCTGCTGCTGTGGATTGGTGTTCAACTGCTCGGAGAAGAAGAGGAAAATATCGTTCGCGCCAAAGAACAGGGCAACCTGATGGCGGCCGTGCGAACCATTTTGATTGCTGATCTGGTGATGAGTCTGGACAATGTCATTGGCGTGGCGGCGGCGGCCAAAGGCAGTATGATTTTATTGATGATGGGTCTGGCCATCAGCATCCCGCTGGTTGTTTTTGGCAGCACCCTGATGATCAGGCTGATGGAGCGCTTCCCCGTCATCGTGATGCTGGGGGCGGCGCTGATTGGCTGGATCGGCGGCGAAACAATCATCAGTGACACCGCGTTGCAGGGGTGGGTAGCCGAAAACTCCTGGCTTCATTACATTGCGGCGGCGATCGGCGCGGCGTTGGTGGTTGGCTTGGGGCGAGCGCTCCAAAGTCGCCATGACAAGGAATTGGCCGCAAGCGCCTGATAGCAATTCCCTAAAAAGATCCAGGGCTCGCAAGCAAGCTTGCGGCACCTGTTCAAATTAACAAGATGAATTACATTTTCTTCGCGCAAACTGATACTGGAAGAGTCCGCCAGAACAATGAGGACTCGGTGACATTTGACGATGCCACCCAACTGGCTGTTTTGGCCGATGGCATGGGCGGGTACAACGCGGGCGAGATTGCCAGTGGCATGGCCACCGCTTTTATCAAGTCAGAATTGTCGCGCTGGCTGTCCGAAGCCGGCGAGCATGCCAGTCTGCGGCAACTCAGACGCGCCATCGAGGTTTGTGTGGACAATGCCAATCGCTCGATTTTTAACGCGGCACATGGCAATCCGCAATACTCGGGCATGGGAACCACGCTGGTTCTTGCGGTCTTTCGGGGCTCCAGACTGCTGTTGGGGCATATCGGAGATTCGCGCTGCTATCGCTTGCGTGGCAAGCAGTTTTTGCAGATTTCCAAGGATCATTCACTACTGCAGGAACACCTTGACGCCGGCTTGTTGACGCAGCAGCAGGCGGCCGGCTCACCCATCAAAAATCTTGTCACACGTGCTCTGGGTGTCGAAGACGCAACGGTGCTCGAGCTCAACGAGCATCAAGTCGAGGCGGATGATCTTTACCTGATTTGTTCCGACGGACTGTCCGACATGGTCGGCGATCCGGCGCTGGCAAATATCCTTAACAATGGCTCATCGCTGGAGGAAATGGCTGCAGAATTGGTGCGAATTGCCAACGAAAATGGCGGACGCGATAACATTTCGATATTACTGGCGAAAGCATCTGCCGCACCCGTGAAGCGCGGGTTAATATCCAGATGGCTAGGAAAATAGTAAAGTCGCGCAATTCCCATAACAAATTTCAGGAACAGGAGTCAGTGATGCCGAAACTGATTGTATCGATCGACGGTGTTGTGATTAAAGAAGTCCAGTTGACAAAGGACAGGATGACGGTGGGTAGACGGCCCTATAACGATGTTGTCATCGACAACCTAGCTGTCAGTGGCGAGCACGCCGTATTGCAGATGTCTGGTGGCGCGGTCTATCTGGAAGACCTGAACAGCACCAACGGCACCTACGTGAACGGCAAGACCGCCAAGCGACAACTGCTGCAAAACGGCGACATCGTTGACATTGGCAAATACAAGATCAAGTTTGTCAATGGTGTTGCCGGCGACAAACTTGATCAGCCGGTGCCGCAAATGGGTGAGGATGGCAGTCCGGCAAACCGCTCCGCTGCTGCGCCTTCTCTGGATTTTTCAGGACTGACAGCCGGTGTTACCGAAGGCGCTTCGCTGCAGGCGGCAATCAAGGTGTTGTCGGGCGCTGCGGCGGGTCGTCAGGTGCAGTTGACCAAGGTGGTCACCACCATTGGCAAACCGGGCGTGGCTGTTGCGGCCATTACCCGGCGCCAGCGCGGTTTTGTCGTCCACCACGTTGAAGGCGCCGGGAGTCCGGCTGTCAATGGGTCGCCGATCGGGTCAGAAACAGTGGCACTGAAGAATGGCGACCTGATCGAGCTGGCCGGTACCCAGATGCAGTTTACTCAGACCTGACTCAACTTCAACGCGACATTCGCTATTTGCGGGTGCGTCAGGAGTTTGCGCAATGAGTGCTTTGATAAAACCATTGGCTTCAGGAAGATCGTCTGACAACGCCTTCCTTGAATTCCAAAAATTGCCTGTTGAAAAACGCGGCTTGGCGTTCGAAGCACTTTTTTACAAGCAACTGCAAAAGGTAACGGCGCGCATTCACGAGACCGAAAATCTCGATCAGATCATGCTGGACGCGAGCCACGATATCTGCAATCTATTCAACGCAGAGCGTCTGACGCTGTATGCCGTTGCCGACAACGAGACGGCCATCGTCTCCAAGGTCAAGACTGGTCTGGACAGCAGTCGTGAACTCAAATTGCCGATCACCCCACAGAGCATTGCCGGCTACGCAGCTGTCAGCAAGCAATTGCTCAACCTGCCTGATGTCTATGACGACGAGGCGCTCAAGCAGATTCATCCGGCACTGACGTTTCTCAAGGAGGTGGACAAGCGCTCGGGCTATCGCACCCGGCAGATGCTGGTGGCACCCATTCTCGAGGGCAGCACGCTGCATGGTGTGTTGCAGATCATCAACAACAAGAGCGATCAGCCCTTTAGTGCGCTGGAAGTCGAGGGTGTTTCCCAGTTGTGCAAGACCCTTGCCATCGCCATCCGGCAACGCGTCCGCAAGGCTGAAGAGGCGGCGCGGCGCAAGGCCACCAAATACGATGGCCTGGTGACGGATGGCGTCATGACTGCGCAGGAGCTTGCACAGTGCGTGCAAGTGGCGCGCAGCGAAGGAAAGCTTGTCGAGCAGGTACTGATGGCCAACTTCAAGGTGCGCCCAGCTCAGATGGGCCCGTCCCTGTCCAAGTTTTTTGGTGTGCCCTATGAACCGCTAAGCCCAAGCCGTATTCGCTCCGAGGCGCTGCATGGCCAGCTCAAACGCGAGTTTCTGCAAGCACAGGGCTGGATACCGCTGGAAGAGGCGCCCGAGGGCCTGGTCATCATGTGCGTCGATCCGGAGGCAGTGAGCACTTCGCGCATCGTGCCGCAAGTGTTCCCGCGCATTACCCGCTTTGCCTACCGCGTAACTACCCAGACCGAGTTTGCTGAAACACTGGCGCAAATATTTGGTAGCGGTTTTGAGGGTGGCTCGATTGACGAGTTGCTGGCCGACATGGATGTCGGCGCCATCGACGATGGCAGCAACGACGATTCGCTGGAGTCGGCAGCGGCCGACAACGAACTGGTCAAGTTCGTCAACAAGGTCATCATCGACGCCTACCACCAGAAAGCGTCCGACATTCATATCGAGCCGATGCCCGGCAAGCTAAAAACAGGCATCCGGTTTCGAATTGACGGTACCCTGCACCCCTATATCGAAGTACCGGCGCATTTCCGCCAGGCCATGGTGACGCGCCTGAAAATCATGTGCGACCTCGACATTTCGGAGCGCCGCAAGCCACAGGACGGCAAGATCAAGTTCAGAAAGTATGGGCCGGTTGACATCGAACTGCGGGTGGCCACCATTCCGTCTGCCGGCGGTGTGGAAGACGTCGTGATGCGGATATTGGCTGGCGGCGAACCGATTCCACTGGACAAACTGGGCCTGACGCCGCACAACAAAGAGCGGGTGCTACGGACCATCGAAAAACCCTACGGCTTGTTCTATGTGTGCGGCCCGACCGGCTCTGGCAAGACCACTACGCTGCATTCCATCCTGAAACACCTGAACACCACCGACACCAAAATATGGACCGCTGAAGACCCGGTGGAAATCACCCAAAAAGGCTTGCGTCAGGTGCAGATCAACCGCAAGGCCGGCATTGACTTCGCGCTCGTCATGCGGGCCTTCCTGCGGGCCGACCCCGACATCATCATGGTCGGCGAGTCGCGCGACAAGGAAACCGTGGCGATGGGCATCGAGGCCTCGCTCACCGGCCACCTGGTGTTCTCGACCCTGCATACCAACTCGGCGCCAGAGTCCATCACACGCTTGCTGGACATGGGCATGGACCCTTTCAACTTTGCCGACGCGTTGCTGGGCATTCTGGCGCAGCGCCTGGCCAAAAAATTGTGCGACTGCAAGGAAGCGTATATTCCCGGCCCGCAGGAACTGCGCCTGTTTACCACCGAATACGCCGATGAGCTCAAACACTCAGTCGCCTGGATGGCCAACTATGAAGAGGAAAGCAGAAAATTGCTTGAAAGCTGGCACCGAACCTATGCGCAAGATGGTCACCTGAGGTTTTACCGCCATGTGGGTTGCGAAAAGTGTGGCGATACCGGCTACAAAGGCCGCATCGGCCTGCACGAACTGCTGATCGCCTCTGACGACATCAAAAAGCTCATTCAGGAGCGCGCTCGCGTGGCCCAGATTTTTGCCGCCGCCGTCGAAGGCGGCATGCGCACCCTGAAGATGGACGGCATGGAAAAAATCATGATGGGCCTGACCGACATCAAAATGGTCAGGTCGGTCTGCATCAAGTAAGTGACAGGATTGGGTGACAAAAATGTCACTAAAATGTCTTTAATTGACAAATATTCACAACTTTTTCGGAATTTTTTCACAAATTCATGGAATTAATGCGTGAAACGCATGGCATGAAATCTGCTAAACGCTGTTGGGCTGTTGGTTCACGTTCATAACTTAAGGAGCTATTCATGAAACGTTCTCTACAAAAGGGTTTTACCCTGATCGAATTGATGATCGTGGTTGCGATCATTGGTATTTTGGCCGCGGTGGCATTGCCGGCTTATCAGGACTACACTGCACGCGCCAAAGCGTCAGAAGTCATTCTGGCAGCCAGTGGTGCGCGTACCTGCGTTACTGAAGCAGTTTCAGTCAATGGCGCCGTCAGCCTTGACGCTTGTGGAACCAGCTTTGTGCCGACAACCCGTGCAACGGCCATGACCGTTGGCGGAACCACGGGGCTCGTGACCGTAACCGGAGCCATTAATGGCCCTGCCGATTTCACAGTTACATTGACTCCAGCCATTTCCGGCAACGCAATTACCCACTGGGCTTGTGTCGGTACTCCTGCTAAGTGGGCGCCTTCGTCCTGCAAATAAGCAACCCTTACCGGTTGAAAGAGGGAGCTTGGCTCCCTCTTTTATTTTCTGCAAGAATTATTGGATCAACCGCATGAACTCCAAGCTGCTGGGTACATTCTGGTTGGCGTCGTCAGCATTCATGTTGTCGCTAGCTTGGCTGTTGCCCA
>JANXLW010000332.1 GCA_025354965.1 Betaproteobacteria bacterium | reverse complement strand
CTGGCGGCGCGTCAACGGCAGCCTCGGTGTCAGCTATGTCGGGGAAAGTAGAGGTTGCACGCACAAGTGCAACGGTAGGGGAAAAAGTTGTTTGTGTCCAGCAATTTCTGCACTGGCCTACGGTTTCACCGAATCATTACCTTTTGAGTCATCATTCGCAGTGCTTCAAACAGTGGCATGGCCGCGCAACGGAAGTATTGACGCACCGTGCTTCGGGCGAGGTTGCTGTTACCAACAGTGCCGTTCTCACAGAGATCAAGTACCCACGCCAACAGCAAACTGGTGAGGGGTCCGGCGGCTTGCGCGCGCGACTGCAAATCGAACAGCGATTGCGCCCAGCGGCGTTTGGTCATGCCGTCCACTTCCTGCCCAGTGATGCTCAGCACGTCTATGCCCTGCTGCAAGACAACAGGACTCCTGTCGCCAGCCTCGGAGAAGGTCGCGCTATCAACGAGTTCTGCGGTGAAGCCAAGGTCGGTGTCTGACGCCTCACCTGGGTTTTGCTCTTCTGGTAGCGGCTGAATGACGGCCAGCTTTTTGCGCATCCGTGCCAGTGCACTGCGCGGTAACGCCGACAATACTTGCAGCTCACTTTGGTGCGCGAACAGCGGTGCAGGCAGACCCTGGTACCACCAGCAGACAGCGTCCCGTTCCAGTTCACTTGATCTGTCGGAGAATGACCGGTACGCCGCACTGTTGCCAAGGAAAACATCGAGCTCCTTCACCATATTGATCGGTGGAGTGCATGATGTGATACCGGCCTCGATCATAGTAAAGGGCCACACGGCCGCTGTCAATCTGGACAACAACCGGCGCTCGGTGCGCGGTGGCGTCAATTCCTCCCACTCGATCATGACGTCTTCTGCGACCTGATAGGGAACGACACGTTGTAGGCCCATCGTCTGCAACGACCTTGGGGTAATGCCATCTAGACACACAAGACGGGCGGCCAGCGTTCCTGTGACCTGAACTGGGCATGCAAGGACCTCCTGGATGAAGGCCGTGAAGCGGCGGATGCGCGGCTGCACCTCGCCACTGACGCGCCATTGCCACAGACCCACCTCATCCTGCTCAGGCCACAGTCCAGCGGTTTTTAGAAAATCTTCCTTGCTCATGATTCACTCCTTGGCCAAGCCGAAATACACGTCACCAAAAAGTTCAATGGCGACGCTATCCATCGCGGGTGTGACGCGCTTCAGCCACTCAAGTAGATTGAAATCACTGACTGAACTTGCCCTGGACTGGCCCAGCACCGAGTGCCTTAGGACGGCGTCGATGTCGCCGGTGCGCAGACCCAGATCACGAAGGGCGTTTTCCATCACCTTTCGACCAAAGTCGGGGGCGATCGTCATTCCGGCTGGCAATGGTCGCAGGCAATCCTGGGTGCCAACTTCCTGCAGGCGGTTGGGTGATGCGGCTTTCATCAGCAGAGGAACACTTTGTCGCCGGACGACCTGGTCGCACCAGCGTGCCAACTCGCTGTATTGCAGACGCTGTTGATGCAGGCGCGAGTGGAGGGCGCGGCAATGTGCGCGCACCGCGCCAATTGTTTTTGCGGCAAATTGCGTGAGCGGCACGGGCAGCGCACCGCTCAGGCCAGGCACGTGTTTGTCATCAAGTGATAGCCATCGATCGACGCGTTCATCTACATCGGCGCTCAGGACGTACTGACGCTGTTCTCGCATGCCAAAAAGCAGCGCCAAGCGAAAACCAGTTAGAGCGATGAAGCGGTTGTGGTGCTCCAGCACTTGGGCAAGGGCGCAGTGCTTGCCTGGTGCTACGCTGCCCGCGGTGTGTATTCACCACTGGTTGATGTTGCGAATCTGCGCGTCGGTCGGCACGACCCGACAACCAAAGGCGAGGGTGTCGGTGGGCATTGGCACCGGTGCTCCCCAGCCGGCGCCCTGATAGAAGCGTGCACTGGCCTCGAACAGTTCTTTCGGTTCAACGCACGCGTAGTACAACTTGCTCCTTGGTATGTGTCCAAAATCCCCCGAGATCATGCAAGCCAGCAGGTTATCAATCTCCAGGTTTCTGATGAAGGTCCCTGCTGACCTTCTGAGGCGCGACCATGAAGGTTTGATTTCATCGTGACACTGAAGTACCGAAGATCGGGCATCCAGTGCTGTCGCCTCTGGATACAGATCTCGCAGCCAACGTGCGTTCGGATATTTCTCAAGCCGGCTACGCAGTTGGTCCGCCAATTTTTTTGGCATCGGCTTGCAGCAGACAAAGTTCGACATGATGGTTGTCGCCATCGGTGCGCGGGCAGCCTCTTGCACCAGGACACTCACATCCATCTTCAAACAACCAGTGGCCACATCGATGACAACCACCCAGTCGGACTGGACGGTTGGTGATTGCAGGGGGATAGATGGAATCAGATCAATAGTGAATCCGGTGGTGCCAGTCACAAAACCGTACACCCCCCGAAAATCATCACTTTCAATCCAGTTGCCAATTTGCGCCAGCGTGCTGTTGCTCTGCAACTTGCTCAACTGGCGGTGGTTTGACGCCCCTGCGCGCCGGGCTGCGCTTGCATAAACCGATGATTCAAGAATCTGGCCTCGTGCCCGGTCTTCAAAGGTTGCCGGGGGTGGTGTGGTGCCGACCTCACCGAAATGAAGTACCGCTTGGCGCCAGGATCGACGCAGGCGCCTGTGCCACTCTGATGCAATTTCCTCATCAGGAGTCAGGCCCTCCAACAGCAGACGCAGCCCGTGCATGGAGATAGGCTCTTCTTTGATGGCCGCAGCAATGTCGGCCGTCGCTGCCTTTGTAATTTCGCAACCATCTTTCCAGGAACGCAGCAACTCAACGCCGGCGGCGAGACGCGCGCCAACGGGCATATCGGGTTCAGCCAGTGCAGCCAGAACGCTCCATTGTGGATATTTACCGGTCCGGGCCAACATCGGCAACGCCAGTTCCTGGGTGCCCGATTCCCGCAGCTCCTGTGCCACCACATGGGCGAGCGCGCGCATGTCGGATTCAATTTTCAGTAGCTTTTCTGAAGGCGTGCCGATCATTGAAATTACCGCTCTCACTGCCGTCAAACTGCCACGACAGACCCGGCCGATCCCTGCAGCGTCCGGCGGTCTCGGCGCAAGCACCGTCAACATGGAGAGTGCATGGCCGATGTCTGGGTCATCGACTGCAATGGCCGACAAAACCGACGTGTAACTCACTTCTGAATGCATCATGGCAAACTCTCTTCAATCTTGAGTCGCCTCGCTGGCGCCTCAACTGGCCTCGCTTTCAATGCACACGTGTCTGACCAAAACTCGTGGCGAACTTGACGATGCTCATGGCAATGGCCAACCCCATGCAGGGATGGCCATCGCCATGAGACTGGCTTGCGCAACAAAGTCGTTGCGCTTGAAAGCTAAAAGAAGAGTCCTGAAAGTGAGCTCAGTGCCCGTACCCAGGGGTTCGCAGTATTAAAAAAATCGACTTAATTTGGCCTGTTCAGACCAACCACCCCAACATGCCTATGCGACTGACGAACCAAGAGAACAGTCGCAAGGGCGAGGAGGTTTGAATGTCAATGCTTGGGGTGTCTATGACAGACCCACCAAGAGTATTTGCGCGTAGCGCTGAATGTCGATAAGCCGAGCTTCAAATAGCCAATGGCTTGCAGACCAGATTAGGATCCTGATCGCATTAACAGCATATAACACGACGCGAGAAAGTGCAAGAAAATGTCAAAAACCCGCTTCAGTCACAGTCGACACATCTAGTTTGCCCCCTGTTTGGTCTTTCATTTTTGTTTCAAAAATACGTCATATATTTGTGGTTGACGTAAATATGGAACATACTTTGCCCTGATGCAGCCTGACACTCAAACCCAAACCGTTTTGACGCTTGCCCGTCAAAAGGGAATGCTGCGTTCCAGTGATCTGAAAGAAGCGGGTCTTGCACGGGTCGTCCTGACGAGACTCACAGCGACTGGCCAGTTGGAAAAAGTTGGTCGCGGCCTGTACCGTCTGCCACAAACAGAGGCTTCAGAGTTTGAAAGCCTGATCACCATTGCCATCAAAGTACCGCAAGCCGTCTTTTGTCTGCTCACAGCTTTGCAGTTTCACGGCCTGACCACTCAGTTGCCGCGTCAGATCTGGATCGCCATGCCGCGTGGCAGCCATACGCCAGCAATTGACTATCCACCCGTCAAGATGGTTCAGTTCACTGGCGCGGCTTACGCGGAAGGTGTCGAGGTTGTTGAGCGCGACCAGGTCAAGCTCAAGGTCTATGGCGTGGCCAAGACCATTGCCGATTGCTTCAAGCAGCGCAACAAGATAGGGATCGACGTCGCGCTCGAAGCGCTCAAGGATGCACGTGCGCAGCAGAAAGTCTCTGCCAACGACCTTTGGCACTTCGCGAAAGTTTGTCGCGTCGCCAATGTCATGCGACCCTACCTGGAGGCGCTGGAATGAGCAAAGATCTCGCCGCCTCGGTACGGGCACGCCTTCTCAATCTTGCCAAGGCAGACAAGACGGACTTCAACCAGATTCTGGTTCGGTACGCCCTGGAGCGCTTGCTCTACCGCTTGAGCCGGTCCCAACATGCTGGCAACTTTGTGCTCAAGGGTGCTTTGCTGTTTGCGATCTGGTACGACCTGCCACACCGGCCCACCCGGGATGCCGACTTGCTTGGCTTTGGCGCTAGTGATCTGGTCTCCATCGGGCAGACATTTCGTGACATCGCCTCGGTTCAGGTGGCCGACGGTATCGTGTTTGACCCGGTCAGCGTCACTGTCGAGGAAATCCGCAAGGATGCGGGCTATGCCGGCGCCAGGGTCATGATCACAGCCGAACTGGCTCGCGCCAAGTGCCGAATACAAGTCGATATCGGATTCGGTGACGCGGTCACGCCTGGACCGATTCTGGCCACGTACCCGGTACTGATCGCGGATTTTCCGGCGCCAATGCTGCGAACCTACCCCGTCTACACAGTGGTCGCTGAGAAATTGCATGCCATTGCATTGTTGGGCATGACCAATAGCCGCCTGAAAGATTATCTCGATCTCTCGGTACTGCTGGACCGGGAGGCGCTGGACTTCAACACGCTGGTCGCAGCAATCGCTGCCACCTTTGCACGTCGCGGAATGGCTGTCCCTACCGAATTCCCGATCGGGTTGACTGACGAGTTCGCCGACGACGTGTCACGTCAAAGACTCTGGCAAGCCTTCGTGCGGAAAAATGAGGTGCCGATGACGCCACTGGCAGAAGTCGTTAAGATGTTGCGAGACAAACTGGAGCCTGCATTGAGGCAAGCTGTGTTGACCAAGCTATGACTTCCAAGAAAACTGAAACCGGCTTTAAATGATGAGAAAGGCGACCCATTGGTCGCAGAAACTGAATTTCAGTCGTCTTGGCAGTGACGATGTTTTGGCCCCCGGGTGTGACAAGGAAGAGTACAAGTGGGCTCAAAAGAGGTGAGTGATGTCACAGAGTAGCCGCGCTAAGTGATTGATTTATATAGGATCGCACCTATTAAAGCCAAAAGAGAAAGTGTTAGATCGCTGGACATACACAACGAAATCTGAACCCTCATAACCCAGGTCGTAGGTTCAAATCCTACTCGCGCAACCAATAAACACGGGGCTTCCCCTGTAAGTAAACGCCGACTTGATGTCGGCGTTTTGCTTTTGTGCCCATCCCGTGCCTAACAAAAACACGAGTTGTCTCTTTTTGACCATTGGGTCAATGCCCAAAACGGTGACCATTGGGTGTTCTGGAAAGTGGTCGCAAATGACTAAACCTAGAAACGGCAGTTGCCCTCGCGCAATAGCCCTGTGAACGAACACTGGTGCAGGTTTGCACGGATTTTGCACACTCACCCAATGGGTGAACACAAACGCGGTCCCAAATCCTGGGACAGGGTCACCGCGGCAATGTTTCATTTATAAGAAAGTTATACCAATTTATCTTATTTAATAGTAACATTAATAAATCATCGTAACTTCAATAGATATGAATCCACTTACCAATCCATTTTCACCTGGCGCCGGCAATCAGCCTCCCGAGCTGGCGGGGCGCACTGATCTGTTGCTTCGGGTTCAAATCTTGCTCGCCCGAACGAAAATCGGGCGCAGTGAGCAAAGCATGCTGATGGTGGGTTTGCGTGGTGTTGGAAAAACAGTTTTACTCAATCGGGTACGTGAGATTGCTCAAGCCCAGGGCTATCAGGCGCTGCTGATTGAAGCGCACGAAAGCAAAGCACTTCCTCTGCTGCTGCTGCCTCCCCTGCGGCAGATGCTGTTCGCGCTGGACCGTATGCAAAACGTCAGTCAGAAAGTAAAACGAGGTTTGCGCGTGCTTCGCAGCTTTATTGGTGCGGTCAAAGTCAAGGTCGGCGACGCGGAATTTGGGCTTGACATCGACCCCGAGACCGGGTCCGCCGACAGCGGAGACCTCGAAGCCGATTTGGCCGAACTATTTGCAGCAGTTGGCGAAGCCGCAGCTGACCGGCAAACAGCAGTAGCCATCATCATTGATGAGTTGCAGTACATGACTGAGCTGGAAATGAGCGCCCTTATCATGGCTATGCACAGAGTCACCCAACGCAATTTGCCGCTGGTTTTGATTGGAGCGGGATTGCCGCAACTGGTGGGCTTGGCAGGCAAATCCAAGTCGTATGCGGAACGGCTGTTCACTTACCCCGAAGTCGGCCCGCTATCTCAGGCCGATGCATCTCAAGCACTGCAGGGGCCGGTTTCCACCCAAGGTGTCTCATATACGCCCCAAGCTCTCGCAGAGATTTATAGAGTCACCCAAGGCTATCCATATTTCCTCCAGGAGTGGGGGTACCAATCATGGAATATGGCGGATCACTCGCCGATCGACATAGACCTCATCCGGCAAACCACCATTGCGTCCACAGCCCGCCTTGATCAAAGCTTTTTCCGTGTCCGTTTTGACCGGCTGACGCCACGCGAAAAAGACTACCTCAGTGCCCTGGCCGAACTGGGTACCGGCAATCAGCGCTCTGGTGGCGTTGCAGAACGTCTGGGCGTCAAAGTGCAGACCATCGCGCCATTGCGCTCAAGCCTGATCAAAAAAGGGATGATCTACAGCCCCGCGCATGGCGACACTGCCTTTACGGTTCCCTTGTTTGACCAATTCATGCTGCGCACCATGCCAGATGGGCCGCGCAAAGCCGGGCAATAAAAGCCTGGTGACCCGCCCCCTGCTGGCGTACCAGTCCTAATGCGGAGGTCCCGCTTGCAGGTGAATCGTTTTGTGTTCTGGTTGACGTTCGCACCGCAAGGCAACGCCACAGTGCTTTGCTGCTTCTCAAAAGAACTTCTGTTTTTTCAATGTTCACAGCCTGAGTGTCACTTTTTAACAAAAACAGCCTAATTGTTTTTCGGCACATAAGAGTCAACCCCTTTTCGGCATAAACGGGCCAGACTTTCGTACTCCGCCCGTATATTGGTCCTTGCTTTTTGAACCCGTTTACGTATCACTGCCACTTCGGTTTGGCAAGGTGCAGTCCACTGAACGCATACGTTTCTTTGATCTCGGACAATCAAAAGATACCAATAAGTACTATGAACAAGCGATTACAGGCCTTGCGCCTGCAGCAATTGGAGGCATCCTTGGGTGCCGTGCGCACTGCTGCGCACCACCACGGCCGAAAAGTGGATGGTCCCGGGCCATTCGCGAGACCCTGGGGATGCCTGCAGCAGCATTGGCGGCACGCATGGGTATGACCGATGGCGGTGTGCGAAAGCTGGAGGCGGCCGAAGCCCAGCAGGTGATTTCACTGGGTAGCCTGCGCAAACTGGCCGAGGCGCTTGATTGCGAATTGCATTACGCCCTGGTGCCAAGAAAGTCGTTGGAGGCAGTGCTCCGGGAGCGGGCCATGCAGGTTGCAGAAGAAAAACTGCGTCCGGTGTCGCACTCGATGTCGTTAGAGGACCAAGCGGTGACCGGCGTTAGTCATCAAGTTCAGCGCGACCTGCTGGCCAAGGAGTTACTGGACGGATCTTGGCGGTCGCTGTGGTGACGATGGACTTCAGCTATTCACCTGGCGCCACGCCTATCGATCCTGACGAAGCAGCGGGGTTATTGCCCAGACACATCACTACCCAGGCTGAACTGAACGCGTGGGAGGAGGCCAATTTCGTCACTGCCGAAGGCTGGGCCTTTCGCCAAAAGAAGCGTGAATTGCTGGAAGAGGGCTTTGTGCGGGAGTTGCATCGCAAGATGTTTAACAAGACGGTCTTCTCGTTGCGTCAGAAATTACACCGGTACAGTCGGCAAGTGTGTGTCTTGCAGCAATGCATTCAACTAGATATAATGAATGCGTAGAATGCATTTTTATGAGATGATGCTATGGCAATGCTGACGGTACGTAATCTGCCCGACGACGTTCATCGCGCGTTACGGGTGCGGGCAGCCCTTCATGGGCACAGCACCGAGGCCGAAGTGCGCGAGATTCTGGCGATCGCAGTCAAGCCAGAGACGCGCGTTCGCCTAGGTGATGCTCTCGCGGCATTAGGTCGCAAGATCGGCCTCACGGACGAGGATTTCGAGATCCTCAACCAGGTGCGCGACAAAATTCCTGCCCAGCCGTTGAGTTTTGAATGATCCTCCTCGATACCAACGTCGTTTCCGAAGCGATGAAGCCCGAGCCGCACCCGGCTGTGCGGGCTTGGCTGAATGATCAAGCCTCCGAAACTCTGTATCTATCCAGCGTGACGGTGGCCGAACTACTGTTTGGCATCGGCTCACTCCCGACCGGCAAGCGCCGCGACATGTTGGCACAGACCCTTGACGGTCTGATGAGGCTGTTCAGGGATCGGGTGCTTCCATTCGACATCGATGCAGCACGGCGCTACGCCGAGCTGGCCGTGACAGCCAGGGTCGCCGGGCGAGGATTTCCAACACCAGACGGCTACATTGCCGCAATCGCGGCCTCGCGGGGGTTCATCGTGGCGTCACGCGATACAGCTCCTTATGAGGCAGCTGGCGTTACGATCATTAATCCGTGGGAAGCGTAACGCAGTCCAGCAAAACATGATTGAAACTCGGAAAATTCGTGAGGTCGGGACTTGAGTATTTCAGACTAGTCTATATACTGGTCTATCATTTCAATGGAGCGCATCATGAACATACAAGTAGGATCATATGAAGCCAAAACGAAGCTGCCGGAGTTGCTGCGCGGTGTTCAGGTCGGTAACCGCTACACCATTACCCTGCGCGGGGAGGCGGTAGCCGACCTGGTGCCGGCGCAAGGCAACAAGCTCTCGGCTGCCGCAGTAGCCGTCGATGAGATGCTGTCCTTCATGATGGCCCGCAAGCCAATGGCCAACGTCGATCTCAAGGCGCTTGTCGACGAGGGTCGGGCATGAGGTTTGTTCTGGATGCCTCTGTTGCGCTGCTCTGGCTGGTGCCACAAACCAATCCCGCAGGCGCGGAATATGCCAGTGCGGCCCTGAAGGCGCTAAAGGAATCGCAGGCGGTTGTGCCGTCGCTGTTTGCGCTGGAAGCAGCCAATGTTGTCGCCAAGGTAGAGTCCAAGGGCATCGTGACTGAAGCTGACTCGCAGCGCTTCATTGCCCTCCTTGGGAGACTCAACATCGTGACCGACCAGGCGACGGCGGCACACGCCTTGGGCGATACCTTGAACCTTGCCCGGCGCTATAAGCTGTCAGCCTACGACGCCGCCTACCTGGAAATTGCCCTGCGCACGGGCCTGGCGTTGGCGACGCTTGATGCCGATCTGGCGAAGGCATCCAAAACCGCAGGTGTCCCGATTTTTGGGACTCACTGAACCACCAGTAGTGCATCCCTAACCTGAGTTCAAACCTTGGTAAATTGGGGTCAGATTCCAATTATTTCCTTGTAAGAGACTTTTCAACCATGATCTTTGTCACTGGCGGCGCCGGTTATATCGGATCCCACACTTGCGTCGAGTTGCTCTATGCCGGTCATGACGTGACCGTGTTCGACAACTTTTGCAATGGTCACCCGCTGTCAACCACCAACCCCTACGGCCAGACCAAGCTGGTGATTGAAGAGATGCTGCGCGACCTGCACCGCAGTGACCCGAGCGGCGCCTGAGCATCTTGCGCTACTTCAACCCGGTGGGCGCCCACGCCAGCGGCCTGATCGGCGAGGACCCGCAGGGAACGCCCAACAACGTGTTCCCGTTTGTGGCCCAGGTCGCCGTGGGGCGGCGCGAGTTTTTGAACGTGTGGGGCAATGACTACCCAACGCCTGACGGCACCGGCGTGCGCGACTAAACTGCACAGAGTGGAAAGTACAGTGTCATTCCGCAACAAGAATCGACAACTTCTACCTCTCGAGTCTTGAAAGTCTGACAAATGGCCTTATCATTAGCACTCGAAAGAGATGAGTGCTGATAAGATCGAGGATCCCAGAACTCCCTCTTAAAGTTAATGAGAGCTAACTTAATTTGTTGGCTCTCGTGTTTTTAACCCTGTTTCAAAACCCATAGGAGCTCCCATGAAACTTCGCCCTCTACACGATCGCGTGATTGTTAAACGCGTGGAAAACGAAACCAAAACCGCTTCCGGCATCGTCATACCTGATAGCGCTGCCGAAAAGCCCGATCAAGGTGAAGTGCTGGCCGTGGGCCCAGGCAAAAAGAACGACAAAGGCGAATTGAGCGCCATGGCCGTCAAAGTCGGCGACCGCGTGCTGTTTGGAAAATACAGCGGTCAAACCGTCAAGGTTGACGGCGACGAACTCCTCGTCATGAAAGAAGACGACCTGTTTGCGGTCGTAGAGAAGTAATTTCTCGGTCCTTCATCATCTTATTAATTAACTGAATTCGGAGAAATCATCATGGCAGCAAAAGACGTCATTTTCGGCGGCGAAGCCCGCGCACGCATGGTCGAGGGTGTCAATATCCTGGCCAACGCGGTGAAGATCACCCTCGGCCCGAAGGGTCGCAATGTAGTTCTGGAGCGCTCTTTCGGCGCCCCCACCGTGACCAAGGACGGTGTTTCCGTCGCTAAAGAAATCGAACTCAAGGACAAGTTGCAAAACATGGGTGCACAGATGGTCAAGGAAGTCGCTTCCAAGACTTCTGACATCGCTGGCGACGGCACTACCACTGCTACTGTCCTGGCACAAGCCATCGTCCACGAAGGCATGAAATATGTCGCTGCCGGCATGAACCCGATGGACCTCAAGCGCGGTATCGACAAGGCAGTAACTGCTTTGGTTGCCGAGCTGAAAAAGGCTTCCAAAGCCACCACCACATCGAAAGAAATCGCGCAAGTTGGCTCCATTTCTGCCAACAGCGACGAAGCCATCGGCAAGATCATTGCTGATGCGATGGACAAGGTCGGCAAAGAAGGCGTGATCACCGTGGAAGACGGCAAGTCACTCGAGTCCGAGCTCGAAGTGGTTGAAGGCATGCAGTTTGACCGCGGCTACCTGTCGCCTTACTTCATCAACAACCCAGAGAAGCAAGCCGCTTTGCTGGAAAACCCGTTTGTGCTGCTGTACGACAAGAAAATCAGCAACATCCGTGACCTGCTGCCCACCTTGGAGCAAGTCGCCAAGTCGGGCCGTCCTTTGCTGATCGTGTCGGAAGACGTCGAAGGCGAAGCGCTGGCAACTTTGGTGGTCAACACCATCCGTGGCATCCTGAAAGTGGTGGCTGTCAAGGCCCCTGGTTTCGGCGACCGCCGCAAAGCCATGCTCGAAGACATCGCCATCCTGACCGGCGGCAAAGTGATCGCTGAAGAAGTTGGCATGACGCTTGAAAAAGTGACCCTGGCCGACCTGGGCTCTGCCAAGCGCATCGAAGTCAGCAAAGAAAACACCATCATCATCGACGGTGCCGGTGCTGCTGCCGACATCGAAGCCCGCGTGAAACAAGTGCGCGTGCAAATTGAAGAAGCCACCAGCGACTACGACAAAGAGAAGTTGCAAGAGCGCGTTGCAAAACTTGCCGGCGGTGTTGCTGTCATCAAAGTGGGCGCTGCCACCGAAGTCGAAATGAAAGAGAAAAAAGCCCGCGTTGAAGACGCCCTGCACGCAACCCGCGCTGCTGTGGAAGAAGGCATTGTGGCTGGCGGTGGCGTGGCATTCCTGCGCGCCAAGCAAGCCGCTGGCACCATCAAAGGTGACAACTCGGATCAAGAAGCCGGCATCAAGCTGGTGTTGAAAGCGATTGAAGCGCCCCTGCGCGAAATCGTGTTCAACGCCGGTGGCGAAGCGTCGGTGGTGGTGGCTGCTGTCATGGCTGGCAAAGGCAACTACGGCTTTAACGCTGCCAACGACACCTATGGCGACATGATCGAAATGGGCATCCTGGACCCCACCAAAGTGACCCGCACCGCTCTGCAAAACGCAGCGTCTGTGGCATCTTTGATGTTGACCACCGAGTGCATGGTGGCTGAGGCTCCAAAGGCTGAAGCTGCTGGCGGCATGGGCGGCATGGGTGGTGGGGATATGGGTGGCATGGGCGGCATGGGCGGCATGGGCATGTGATCGAGCCGCGAAACGACTCCCTGGCGTCGTTGCGAAACCTTGCCGTGCCCGAAGCACTGTCAGCGGTTTCGCGCCTAGCCAGAGAGCCGTTGC
>JANXLW010000318.1 GCA_025354965.1 Betaproteobacteria bacterium | reverse complement strand
GTGCGCAAGCCTGCTGAAGAACAGCGGCTACAACGCCAACATCAATGTCGGATAGACCGGACCAATCACCGCACCATTTAACCAGAAAAAGCGGATCAAACCGTGCGTGTGCAGTCAGGCGGCACGTGTGATTTGAACCTTTAGTCGAATTGAGTTAACCTCCCAACCTTTGGCCCGCAAATGAGATTCAAGTGCGGGCAAAATTTGGCGAATTTTTGCCGCTGCGGCGTTGCTGTCCAAGATCAGGCACCAAACCTGTCCTTCAATGGGTCCAGCTTTGACCGCCGTGCGCAACGGCGCTGGTATAAGTAATTCAATCGCCTTGAGGCGCGCCACCGAGTCCCGGGACAGTTCAGTCAATCGGGCCAGAGTTGGCGATTCCTGACTGGCTTGCAGCAGAGTGACGGAGTGGTGACGGCGGTTCATGAACAGGTAGTTAAAGGGTATCCGAATGCAATTGATTATCACGGATGCATGGCTTGCCAAAAGTCGAGCGATTCACCTCAGCGGTACCAAGCTGGTTGTCGCTGCGCTGCTGGCATCGTTCACCATGCTGTTGGTGGCGGTTGGCTTGTACAACTGGGTGTTCCTGAAGGGCGCCAGGGAGGGCTGGCCGGTGGTGGGGTCGCTGCTCAGAATGGTGGTCAAGGATGAGTTTGAACAGCGCGATCGCTTTATGCGTGAAAACCTGGATATGCTGGCGCGCAAGCTGGGCGAAATGCAGGCCAAGATGACGCAGCTTGAGTCCCTTGGCGAGCGAGTTTCCGGCTTGGCAGGTGTCAATCCGGACGAGATCAAATCAAAACCGGGTCAAGGTGGCGCCCTGGTGTCCGGTAGGCCTCTGTCCATGGACGAACTGCAGGCGACGCTGGCAAGCCTTGACCGGCTGACTGACCAGCGTACCGACTTGATGACGGTCATAGAGTCAAGGCTGTTTGATCAAAAAATTCGCAGCATGATGGTACCTACCCAGCAACCCGTCGCAGATGGCAATATGGGCTCGCTATTTGGCTGGCGAATTGATCCGTTTACCGGACGCACTGCCTTGCACACGGGGGTCGATTTCCAGGCTGACTACGGAACTCCCATATTGGCTGCCGCCGGTGGCATCGTGGTAACACAGGAGTTTCATCCGGAATACGGCAATATGATCGAGATCGATCATGGTAATGATCTGATTACACGTTATGCTCACGCGTCAAAAACACTGGTCAAAAAGGGTGATTTGATCAAGCGGGGTCAGAAAATTGCCGAGGTCGGCAGCACAGGACGCTCCACTGGCAAGCATTTGCATTTTGAAGTGCTGGTTCAGGGCATTCCGCAGGATCCGCTGAAGTTTTTAGCTGCCGGACGCAACCTTCAGCCACAACGCTTCGCCAAGCTGGTGAGACCGGCGCATGCGGCTACTGCAGCAGCAGCGTATACGGCTCAGGGCGGGCTCCCCGGCCAAAGGTAAAATCAGGCGCTAGGTTATCTCGGCGCGGCGCACTCCTTCCAAACGATTGCATTTTGCGCTAGTGACCCCAATTTACTCAGTTTAAAAAAGGACTGCGCTGTTCTGTTGACCCAAGGGGGCTGACGGGTCGGTCTTGCATTCATGGCCACCAACATTCTTACCAAAATTTTCGGCAGTCGCAATGACCGCCTGCTCAAGCAGTACCGAACCAGCGTGGCTCGCATCAATGCGATGGAGGTCGAGCTGGAAAAGTTGTCCGATGAAGTGTTGCGCGGCAAAACGCAAGAGTTCAAGGATCGTATCGCCAAGGGTGAGTCGCTGGATGCCTTGCTGCCTGAAGCGTTTGCCGTGGTGCGCGAAGGCTCCAAACGGGTCATGAAAATGCGCCCGTTCGACGTCCAGTTGCTGGGTGGCATGTCTTTGCATAACGGCAAGATTTCTGAAATGGGAACCGGTGAGGGCAAAACCCTGACGGCCACTTTGCCGGTGTATCTCAACGCGTTGACTGGCAAGGGTGTTCATGTCGTGACGGTCAATGACTATCTCGCCAATCGCGACGCGCAGTGGATGGGCAAGCTCTACAATTTTCTGGGCTTGTCGGTCGGCATCAATTTGCCGCACATGGCACGTGAAGAAAAGCAAGCCGCCTACCGTGCCGACATCACCTACGGCACCAACAACGAATATGGTTTTGACTATCTGCGCGACAACATGGTCTATGAGGCTGCGGATCGTGTGCAACGGGGTTTGAATTACGCCATCGTTGATGAAGTGGACTCAATCCTGATTGATGAAGCGCGCACACCGCTCATCATCAGCGGCCAGGCAGAAGATCACACCGACCTTTACATCGCCATCAACAAGGTGGTTCCGTCACTCACCAAGCAGGAAGGCGAAGAGGATCCGCGCACCGGTGAAGGCATTACCAAGCCCGGTGACTTTACCCTGGATGAAAAAAGCCATCAGGTTTTCCTGACCGAGCAGGGACACGAGAGTGCCGAGCGTGTCCTTTCCAATCTAGGGCTGATTCCGGAGGGCGCAACGCTGTACGACCCGGCCAACATCACCTTGATGCACCACCTGTATGCGGCCTTGCGAGCCAACCACCTCTATCACCGTGATCAGCACTACGTGGTGCAGGAAGGCGAGATTGTGATTGTCGACGAGTTCACCGGGCGGCTGATGACCGGTCGGCGCTGGAGCGAAGGCTTGCATCAGGCCGTTGAAGCCAAAGAAGGGGTGACGATTCAGCCGGAAAACCAGACTATGGCGTCAATCACCTTCCAGAACTATTTCCGTCTTTACGGCAAGCTGGCTGGCATGACCGGTACTGCCGACACCGAAGCCTATGAGTTTCAGGAAATTTATGGTCTGGAGACGGTGGTCATGCCGTACAACCGCCCCAGCCGGCGTGAGGATCAACTGGACCGTGTCTACAAGACAACGCGGGAAAAATACGAGGCGGCCATCAAGGATATCCGGGAATGCCATGAGAGGGGTCAACCGGTGCTGGTCGGTACCACTTCGATCGAGAATTCTGAAGTCATTTCCCAGCTGCTGGAAAAAGAAAAGCTGCCACACCAGGTGCTCAATGCCAAGCAACATGCCCGCGAAGCCGATATCGTGGCCCAGGCTGGACGCGCCAAAATGATCACCATCGCCACCAATATGGCGGGCCGCGGAACAGACATTGTGCTGGGCGGCAATATCAACCCGGCAGTGGAAGCGATCGAGCTTGATGAGGCACTGGACGCTACTCAAAAGCAGCAACAAATCGATGCCATGCGGGCTCAGTGGGCGCAAGACCACGAACAGGTCAAAGCCCTGGGTGGCCTGCGCATTATCGCGACCGAGCGCCACGAGTCGCGTCGTATCGACAACCAGTTGCGTGGTCGCTCCGGCCGCCAGGGCGACCCCGGCTCATCACGTTTTTACCTGAGTCTTGATGATTCACTGATGCGCATTTTCGCCGGTGACCGGGTCAAGGCCATCATGGACCGACTCAAAATGCCGGACGGTGAAGCGATTGAAGCCGGCATTGTGACGCGCTCAATCGAGAGTGCCCAGCGCAAGGTAGAGGCCCGCAATTTCGATATGCGCAAGCAGTTGCTGGAATATGACGACGTGTCCAACGACCAACGCAAAGTGATCTATCAGCAGCGCAACGAGATTCTGGACGCCAGTGATCTGTCGGCCCAAATCACATCCTTGCGTGAAGGCTGTTTTGGTGACCTGGTGCGCCAGTACGTGCCGGTTGAATCGGTCGAGGAGCAGTGGGATATCGCGACACTGGAGAAAGTTTTGTCGGATGAGTGGCAGGTGAATCTGTCCTTGCAAAGCCAGGTGAGTGCGGCCAGTGCCATTACCGATGAAGACTTGCTTGACAGTGTGCGTGTTGAGGCCAACAAGGTGTTTGCGGTCAAGGTGGAACAGGTCGGCAGTGAAAATTTCATTCAGTTTGAGCGCATGGTGCTGCTGCAAAGCATAGACACGCATTGGCGCGAACACTTGAGTTCACTGGATTACCTGCGCCAGGGCATCCACTTGCGCGGCTATGCCCAAAAGCAGCCCAAACAGGAATACAAACGGGAGGCGTTCGAACTGTTTGGTCAAATGCTGGACGCGGTCAAGAATGACGTGACCAAGGTGCTCATGTCGGTAAAGATTCAATCCAGTGAACAGCTGGAGCAGGCAGCGGTGGATATGGAGCAGCGGGCTGAAAGAATTGCCAATGTGACCTATAGCGCGCCGACTGAAACCGGGGACGTCGAAACCAGAGTTGACGAAGAGACGATCATCAAGAACTTGCCGAACCGAGTTGGCAGTGTTCCTCGTGTCGGTCGCAATGAGCCGTGCCCTTGCGGCAGTGGTAAAAAATACAAACACTGCCACGGCAAGCTGGCTTGATATGGCCGTCAACCTGCCCATTCCCAACTTGGCAGAACTGTATCCCGTCTCGGGGCTGCGCATCGGTGTCACCGAGGCTGGCATACGCAAAGCTAGTCGCAAAGACCTGAGCATCCTGTTGATTGACAAGGGCGCCTCGGTTGCCGGGGTATTCACACAGAACCGGTTTTGCGCGGCACCGGTGCAGCTATGTCGTGCACATCTTGCCAGTGGCATAGGTATCAGAGCCATGCTCATCAACACCGGCAACGCCAATGCCGGTACCGGGGAAGATGGACGGGTTCGAGCACTTGGAACGTGTGCCGCGCTGGCCCGCAAGCTTGGGGTTTTGCCTGAAGAGGTGTTGCCTTTTTCAACTGGCGTCATCATGGAATCGCTGCCGGTTGAACGTATTGAAGCCGGGCTTGACGGTGCATTGGCCGATGCGAGTGAAGACAATTGGTTGCGCGCCGCCGAGGCCATCATGACCACCGACACCCAGCCCAAAGCGTTTGGTACGCAGGTATTGATCGACGGGGTGCTGGTCAGCATTACCGGCATCAGCAAAGGTGCCGGCATGATTCGCCCCAATATGGCGACCATGCTGGGTTTCATGGCAACCGATGCTTGCGTCAGTCAGACTGTGATTCAGCAGTTGGCCACAGAGCTGGCGGAGGGTTCATTCAATCGGGTAACGGTCGATGGCGACACTTCCACCAACGACTCGTTCATGGTGATTGCCACCAACAAGGCGTCGCACCGGGTGATTGATTCGCTGGACAGTGCGCCGGGACATGCCCTCAAAGCAGCCATGCTAGGGGTTGCCCAAAAGCTCGCACAAGCCATTGTGCGGGATGGCGAAGGCGCCACAAAATTTATCACCGTCAAAGTTGAAGGCGGCAAATCTCGGGCGGAGTGCCGTCAGGTGGCCTACGCCATTGCGCATTCGCCGCTGGTGAAAACGGCTTTCTTTGCCAGTGATCCGAATCTTGGGCGCATCCTGGCCGCGGTTGGTTACGCCGGCATTCTTGACCTGGACCAGGCAGGCATCGATTTGTACCTGGACGATGTTCTTGTGGCAACGCAGGGTGGTCGCCATCCCTCCTATCTCGAAGAAGACGGTCAGCGCGTCATGAAGCAAAGCGAAATCGCGGTGCGTGTCGTGCTGGGGCGCGGTGCTGCAGTGGACACCGTCTGGACTTGTGACCTGAGCCACGACTACGTCTCGATCAACGCAGACTACCGCTCATGAACGAGAAATTCGAGCATTTGCTTATGCGCGCTGAGCAACTCATCTGCCGCATTGAAACGGTCCTGCCGCAAGCCCTCTCGCCACCGGACTGGACCGTTTCGGTCGCCTATCGCTACCGCAAACGAAGCTCGGGTCATGGTGTGCTGGAACCGGTGCGTCATCTGGGCGTCATGCGCTTGGTGGATCTCAAGGAAATCGAATCACAAAAAGAAAAGATCCAGCGCAACACCTTGCAGTTTGTCAATGGCACACCAGCCAACAATGTCTTGCTGACCGGAGCGCGTGGCACCGGAAAATCGTCGCTCATTAAAGCCTGTTTGAACGAATACGCAGATCGGGGCTTGCGCCTGATTGAGGTTGACAAAGCAGATTTGATCGATCTTCCTGACATCGTGGACGTGGTGTCCCGACGCAGCGAGAAATTCATTGTGTTTTGTGATGATCTGAGCTTTGAAGACGGTGAACCGGGCTACAAGGCGCTCAAATCAATCCTGGATGGCTCGGTCGCTGCGACCACTGCCAATGTGCTGATTTATGCCACCAGCAATCGACGCCATCTGTTGCCGGAGTACATGAAGGAAAACCTCAGTTACACGTACACCGAAGACGGTGAGGTACACCCGGGCGAAGTGGTGGAAGAAAAGATTTCCCTATCGGACCGCTTCGGCTTGTGGGTCAGCTTTTACCCCTTTACCCAGGATGAATATCTGAGCATCGTGGCGCAGTGGCTGTCCTCGTTCGGCGTCGCGTCACAAGCCATTGAAGCCGCGCGACCCGCAGCACTGGTGTGGGCTTTGGAGCGGGGCTCGCGCAGCGGCCGGGCTGCCTACCAGTTTGCCCGCGATTATGCGGGCCAGCATGCCACCCGGGCATGAGCAGCGCGATACTGCGGGCTGATGCCGAGCGGGCGCGTCAGGGCGGCGCCGACCGGGTAGTGGTCGAAGTCGCGGTGGGTGTGCTGATTCGGCCGGACGGCGACTTCCTGCTCACCTCCAGACCGGTGGGCAAGGTCTACGCTGGCTACTGGGAGTTTCCCGGTGGCAAGCTGGAGCCGGGTGAAACGGTGACGCAAGCCTTGCAGCGCGAACTGCAAGAGGAACTGGGTATCGTTGTAGGCACCGCCTTGCTCTGGAAAGTCAAGGTGGTGGATTATCCGCACGCACTGGTGCGCCTGAATTTTTGCAAAGTCTTCAACTGGAGCGGCGACTTGCAGATGCGCGAAGCCCAGTCGTTTGCCTGGCAGCGCCTGCCAGTGCAGGTGGCGCCCGTTTTGCCGGGTACCGTGCCAGTGCTTCAGTGGCTCGCCGAGGAGCGCGGTTCATCGTCGGCGATTTGATCTTCTGGCAGACCCGTTGCCGGCATGCGAAAGCTTTCGCTGGCCCAAGCGCCAAGATCAATATTTTTGCAGCGTTCGCTGCAGAACGGGCGAAATGGGTTGGAGGCCGCGTAAACGCTGTCGCCACCGCAGGTCGGGCAAGTGACCAGTTTGATCTGCACCGAAGAGGCAGCAGGCCTGGATTTCATGAGCACAAGGTGAGTTCAAGTGCAGTGTCTTCGCTGCTGACGTGGAGCCGATCATCGTCGCCATGGCGCATCAGCCGGATCGACACCATGAGGCGATTGCCGCTGATCTCCGGGCTCAGCTCCAGCGTCGAAGCCAGTGCCAGACGCAGCAATTGGAAGGTTCTGCCTTGCGGCAGGTTTTGCTGAAATTGCCCGCCGTTGGCGATGACCTTTTGCGGCGCCCCGGAATCCCGTAGCAATTTCAGCAACAGGTGGATCGAGTCTGCCAGGGGCGTCAGCTTGCTGACCCAACGGGTCAGGTCATCTCTGCGCTGGGCGCTGGTCTTGTGTTGCCAGGCGTAGTAGGCCGGGAGGTCAAATTCGCAGGTGCCGCCTGGAATACCGATCCGGCTGCGGATGCTCATAAGCCAGTCATTTTCAGTTAAGGACTGCCCCGCTTTACCGGCCTGACTGCTTAACGCCAGGAAGCAGATATCGAGCTGACAGACCACGTCATCAAGAACACTTTCAGCGATGGCAGGATTGCCCCGATAACCGTCCAGAATGTGTTTTTGTTTGTCCAGGTCTTTCAGTACATCGGATTTGAGGTCGGCACGGGCCCCCACATCCATGATCTCAAACAGCGTGGTGAGGGCAAAATGGTGGTCCAGAGCCGAGTCGCGGGCCACCAGTTCTGTCAGGCGAAGAAACAGGTGTTCCAGTCGCAAATAAGTGCGAATGCGTTCGTTGAAGGGGTATTCGTAAAGGATCACGCTGATTAATTCAATAGACCGGCTGCTAGTCAGATGATAGCCCGAAGCGAGGTGAAATCTGAAGCACCTCGGCGGCCAGTTCATCAAGCGACAGTCCGACGTTGAAAATGACGCTGTCGGCCGCGCCAAGACGGCGCGCGCGCGCGGTTTGGGACGCTATGATTTTTTCAATCTCCGGGGCTGTCAAATGACTGCGCGCCATCACCCGTTTGATCTGAACTTCCGGCGTGCAATCGACCACCAGGATGTGATCCACTCTGTGGCGCCAACTCGGCGATTCAACCAGCAACGGAACGTCAAACACGATGCACTGCCGACCCTCTGCAGCATAGGCGGCTGCTTGTCTTTCGGTTTCCATGGCTACCAGGGGATGAATGATGGATTCCAGCCGGTGCCGGGCGCTTGCATCGGTGTAAACAAGGGATCGCATGGCATCCCTGTCCAGGGCACCTGCCGGAGTGATGAAATTTTGCCCAAATTCGGCAACAATCGACGGCATGGCGGCACCACAGGGTGCGGTCAGATTGCGGGAGATGGCGTCGGCATCGACCACCACGGCGCCGTTGCCAGCCAGCAGTTTGGCAACCGTGCTTTTGCCGCTGCCAATGCCGCCGGTCAGTCCCAATCGGACAAGGGGTGCCACGCCCTAGAGTCCGAAAACGCCAAGAATTGTGCTCGGGCCGAAGATCATGGCCGTCAACCCGGCACCCGCCAGAAAGGGGCCAAACGGCACGTAGCCGCCAGCGCGCAAAGTGCTGGAGAACTTCATGGCAATGCCGACCACCGCCCCGATGACGGAAGCCATCAAAATGATGGGTACCAGCGCCTGCCAACCGAACCAGGCGCCCAGCGCAGCAAAAAGCTTGAAGTCCCCAAACCCCATTCCTTCTTTGCCGGTGATCAGCTTGAATGCCCAATAGACCAGCCACAGTGAAAGATAGCCAGCGACCGCGCCCCAGACCGCCGCTGACAGCGCCACCTGGGTCCAGTGCAGTGCGGCCGCAATCAGGCCGCCCCAAAGCAGCGGCAAAGTCATGTCATCCGGCAAAAGGGTTGTATCCCAATCTATGAACGCCAAAGCCAGCACCGATGCGGTAAAGCCGCTCCACACCAGCGCGCTCGGGCTGGCACCCCAGCGCCAGGCACAATAGAAAAATAGCACTCCGGTTGCCAACTCCACCAAGGGGTAGCGCAAGCTGATAGGTGTATGGCAGGCCAAGCATTTTCCGCGTAAAAAAAGGTAGCTCACGACCGGAATATTTTCATGCCAGCTGATTGGGTGGCCGCATTTCTGACAACGGGAACGCGGCACCATCAAGTTGAACTTTTCCGCTACCGGCACTGCATTGCCGGACATCTCGGCACATTCGGCTTTCCACTGCGCCTCCAGCATGATCGGCAAGCGGTAAATCACGACATTCAAAAAGCTGCCAATCAACAAACCCAGAACCGCGAAAACACTTGCGTCAAACCATGGCGACACCTGCATCAGACCACCTGCCCCAGCTTGAAGATAGGCAAGTACATGGCAACCACAATGCCACCGATCACAGTGCCCAGAATCACAATGATGATGGGCTCCATCAAACTCGAGATGCCGGCCACCATATCATCCACTTCGGCTTCGTAAAAATCTGCGGCTTTGCCAAGCATGTGATCGATCGAGCCGGATTCTTCACCGATTGAGCACATCTGCAAAACCATGGATGGAAAGAGGTGGGCGTTGGTCATGGCAACCGTCAGCGCGGTGCCGGTGGACACTTCTTGCTGAATCTTCTTGGTGGCCATCTCGTACACCGAATTGCCAGCGGCTCCGCCCACCGAATCCAGTGCCTCCACCAACGGTACGCCGGCCGCGAACATGGTGGACAGGGTTCGGGTCCATCGCGCGATGCACGACTTGTCAATCAGCACACCAAAAATAGGCATCTTCAGGAGGATGCGGTCCATCACTTGCTGCATTTTTTCATTGCGTCGCCATGCCTGCATGAAAAAGTAAAAGCCGCCAAACAGACCGCCGAAAATCAACCACCAATACTTGACAAAAATTTCGCTGAGGGCAATTACCGCAAGCGTCGGTGCCGGCAGGTCGGCACCAAAATTGGAGAACACCTCCTTGAACGCCGGCACCACGAAAATCATGATGACGGCGGTGACGACAAATGCCACAACCAGGACTGAAATGGGGTACATCAGAGCCGACTTGATTTTCGATTTGATGGCCTCGGTTTTTTCCATGTAAACCGCGAGTCGCTCCAGCAGCTGATCCAATATACCGGCCGCTTCACCGGCTTCGATCAGGTTGCAATAGAGATTGTCAAAATAGAGCGGAAACTTGCGGAACGCAACGCTCAACGATGTTCCGGTTTCCACGTCGGTACGAATGTCATTGAGCAACTTGGTGACACTGGTATTGGGGTTGCCGCGCCCCACGATATCAAACGCCTGCAACAGTGGAACGCCGGCCTTCATCATGGTGGCAAGCTGACGTGTGAAGATGGCCATATCTTTTGGTTTGATGGCTTTTCCGGAGCGCATCCGGCGCCTTTTGATCCTGGTCGGAATCACGCCCTGACGGCGTAACGTCGCTTTAACCTGGTTTTCTCCGGAAGCTCTTGTTTCGCCGTGGACTACTTTGCCGTTGCGGTCTTTGCCGTCCCATTCATAGACAAACTCGGCGATGTTTTTTGACTTGGTACTTGCCATGTGGTTTCTCGGATGAATAGGTTATTCGTTGGTCACGCCGAGCACTTCTTCCAGTGTAGTCAAGCCCAATTTAGCCTTGTGCAAGCCTGCTTGGCGGAGTGTGCGCACGCCTTCGCGCTGTGCCTGTTCCGAGATCTCCAGGGCGTTTCCATCGCGCAGGATGATGCGCTGGATTTCCTCACTGATGGGCATGACCTGGTAAAGCCCAACGCGGCCTTTGTAACCGTTGTTGCACATGGAGCAACCAACGGCGCGGTATGAAACCCAGGGCTGTTCGAGCTCATCCGCGCCGTAGCCGGCTTCGAAGAGTGCCTTTTTCGGAATCTCGACCGGCGTTTTGCAGTTGGGGCAAAGGCGACGTGCCAAGCGCTGTGCCGTAATCAGGATCACGCTGGAGGCGATGTTAAAAGGCGCAATTCCCATGTTGCGCATGCGTGTCAGCGTTGTGGGCGCATCGTTGGTGTGCAGCGTGGAAAGCAAAAGATGACCTGTTTGCGCGGCCTTGATCGATATGTCAGCCGTTTCAAGGTCGCGAATCTCACCGACCATGATGATGTCGGGATCCTGGCGCAAAAAAGATTTCAGTGCCGCCGAAAAAGTAAGCCCTGCCTTCTCATTGATATTGACCTGATTCACGCCGGGCAAGTTGATTTCACACGGGTCTTCCGCCGTGGCGATGTTGACACCGGGTTTGTTCAGCAGGTTCAGGCATGTGTAAAGGGAGACGGTTTTGCCGGAGCCGGTTGGGCCGGTGACCAATATCATCCCGTAGGGTCGATCAATCGCCTTCAGCAGCCGTTCTTTTTCTTCCGGCTCGTAGCCCAGTGCATCAATCCCTAAGCGCGCGCTGCTGGGGTCAAGTATCCGGATCACAATCTTTTCGCCGTACAGCGTAGGTAGGGTGCTGACCCGAAAGTCGATAACCCGGTCCGGACCAATCTTCAGCTTCATTTTCCCATCTTGAGGGACACGTTTTTCGGAGATGTCCATTCTGGAAATGACCTTGATGCGGGACGCCAGCTTTTCCTTGATGGCGATCGGCGGCGCGGCGATTTCCCTGAGTTCCCCGTCAATCCGGAAGCGCACCCGGTAATTGTGCTCATAGGGTTCAAAGTGCAGGTCGGACGCGCGCATGCTGAAGGCTTCGAGCAGCATCTTGTGCAGGAACTTGACAACCGGCGCGTCATCAACCTCGGACGATGCAGTCTCCTGGATCTCGGTGGCGCTGTCCGATTTTTCCTCCTCAAACTCAAACTCGATGCCGATAATGCCTTCCATCGTCTGGGCTGCGGTTTTTGCATTGGCTTCGACCAATTTAAGCAACTTGTCATATTCGGCAATGACCCAGTCAACACCCAACTGGGTGGCGAACTTGATTTTTTCGACCGCTTGCTGGTCAGAAGGGTCGGCCGTGGCAACAATCAGGCGGTTATTTCGTTTGCTCAGGACCACGACACGGTAGTCGTGGCAAATCTTGCTGTCGAGCATGCCTCTTGGAAGGCGCTTGGTGTCTATTGCATCCAGGTCCACCAGGGGTGCCGCGAATGCGGAAGACATGGTATGCGCCAGATCAGACGCAGACACCACTCCGGAACCGGTCAGTTCAGCGATAAAACTGGTGCGACCGTTTTGCGCCTTGCGATAGATATCTTCGGCTGATTTTTGCCCAAGCTTGCCGGCCAGAACGAGGGCGCGGCCCAACCCCGGAAGTGCGGTGATGGGTGATTCGGTTTGAACTATATCGACTGCGGCCATAACCTGAGAATGTACTACGTCAGGAACAGAGTTGTCCGGGCATCGCTGATTGCGCGGTCTGTCGGACACTCTACACTTTCCCTCATTCCATATTTTCCATGCGGAAGCGTCATCATGCAATTAATTTCAGCCGTCGATGCAACGCGCTGCCCCTTGTGCGGACAGGCCAACCAGTGCGCCCTAGAAGAGAAACGTGTCAGCGCAGTGCCACAACCGCCCTGTTGGTGCACCCAGGTCAATTTCGATAGCAAGCTGCTTTCGACCATTGCAAAGGAGGCTCGCGGCAAGGCTTGTATTTGCCCTGTTTGCGCAAAGACAAAAAACGCGTGAAACACAGTGTTGCAATTTAGTTAATTTTTTCCACCAAGTCAATATCTGAACCAAAGCCTGCAAGACTTATGGCCGCATGTGATCAGGGACCGCTACCGGTTCTGCACAGGGTTGGGTGAATGCCTGGTTCATCACCTGCAGCGTTGCATGCGTGATCTCGAACCGGGTATGCAGCTGGTCGGTCGCATATCTTAAAAAAGCGTCGTCCGCGTGTCCCTGCGGCATCACCAGGTGCGCGGTCATGGCGATGTGGGAAGTGCCGGTCGCCCAGATGTGCAAGTCATGCACATGCGTCACGCCGGGCAGTGCGGCAAGGCAATCCCGAACCGCATGCGGGTCCACGCTGTCGGGCACACCGTCAAAAAGCATGTGAAGCGATTGGCTGAACAGACTCCAGGTGCCCAGCAGGATGACGACGGCAATCACCAGACTGACCACCGGATCGAGCCAGACCCAGCCCATCCAAAGCGTCAGCGCGCCCGCCACCACCACCCCGGCCGACACCAGCGCATCGGCTGCCATGTGCAGGAAGGCGCCGCGAATATTGAGGTCATGTTCGCGCCCGCGCATGAACAGCAAGGCCGTGACCGTGTTGATCACAATGCCTACACCGGCCACCAGCATGATGGTGACGCCTTGTGCCCCCAGCAAAGGCTGCGGCGTGATGAGACGGCCGATCGCCACCCACACCAGGGCGCCGATGGCCACCAGCAGCAGCAGCGCGTTGGCAAAGGCCGCCAGGATGGTGCCGCGCTTCCAGCCATAGGTTTTGTGGGCACTCGGGCGCAACTTGCCCGCCAGCGCGCCACCCCAGGCCAGTACCAGACCGGCCACATCGCTCAGGTTGTGGCCGGCGTCCGCCAGCAAGGCCAGTGAGTTGACGCGCCAGCCGTAAAACGCTTCAATGGCGACAAAGACGATGTTGAGCGCAATGCCGATGGCAAAGGCCCGGTTGAAGTTGACGGGGGCGTGGTCGTGATCGTGGGCGGTGCTCATTCAAGTCCTTTCGAATATCAATCAAGCAACTGACCGCATCAGATTCAGCGCCAGCAGGCGCTTGAGGATTTCTTCGTCGGGCATGTCAGTTGTGTAGTCGGTCCAGCCGTAGGCGGTGGCAACGGCGGCGTCGAGCTGCTGGTGCGCCATGGCAAGCCAGGCCGGGCGCTGGTTGTAGAGCTTGGTGAGAGTGCGTTGTTGCAAGGCTTTGAAGTCGGCCTCGCTGATGCCCGGCTTCGGTTCGATGCGGTCCGGGTAGGGCGACTTGTTCATGCCCAGTGGCGTGACTTCGGGTACTTTGTGCGTCCACTCGGGTGGGTTGATCCAGTTTTCTCTGAGGTCGTTCAGTCGCTTGGCAGTGTTTGCTATTGCGATGGCTTGTTGGCGGAGTTCTTCGCCTTCTGTGCTTTCTGTGCTTTTAACCGGCGGGGGTGGGGCGGACGCCGGGGGCTCATACGCTTCGCTTTTTGAAATCGCCCCCAACATCCGCCCCACCCCCGCCTCGCGCTGCTGGCCGTCGCGCAAGTCCAATACCGCTCCTGGCGTTGTTATTGCCGCCCCTGGCGTTGTCATTGCGGGCTCAACCCGCAATCCATTTGCGCACGTCGCAAATGCCGGTATCAGAGCACCACCCGCCACTTGCTCCGTTTGCTGATGCGCCGTGTCGGCGGGCGTCAGGCCTGCCGGGAAGGGGAAGGTTTCGAAGCAGGTGGTGGGGGTGTAGCGCGGGTCGTTCCCGACCCCCAACCATGTGCACATGCGCAGCGACCAGAGTTCGTGGAAGCGACTGTGCAGGATGCCGAAAGTGGTGTCGTCAGCGCGGGCTACGGCCAAAGTGGCTTGATCTGGCAGCACAGCGTTGTGCATCCAGATAAAAGTGCGGTGCTTGGCGACGGCCGCGGTAATGATAAAACGGTGAAGCGGCGTTAGAGCAGTACGCATGTCGACGCGAGGTCTTGCGTGGCGCCACCAATGCTTTGCGACTTGTCTGTCACTGTTTCTTGAAGCGATTGGTTTTACGGTCTTTACCACGTACGCGTAAGGTGATTCGAAAAGTGTAGCGTCTGCTTCATTCATTCGAGTGCCGAAATCCACAATCCAGCGGTCGCCCCAACGGCGCGTAAGGTCAATGCCATTGCACAGGGGGCGCAGCACTTCGGCGTTGGACTTGCCATGCGGATTAGGCTGCTGTAACCAGTCACGCGCCAGTGTGCCGTCAATGTCAAAAGGTGCTTTCTTGGATGCGCCCATAAAGCAGGTTGCACTTGCTTCGGGCAGCTGCTTGGCGGTCGTCAGGTTGGCGCTGGTGCCGTCTCTGCTGGCGGGCGTCAGGTCAGCATGGATAGACCTAACCTCTTGACCATCAAGCCGAGCACCAGCATCGTGCCCAAAGCAAACTAGCGACACGCGCACCGCCGCTCCGTCGTTCACCCAGGCTTCATCCTTCCATGCTTCGTAGATACGAGTGCTCTGACAAATGGCATCCAGCACTTTGCGGTTGGCACCACCGCGAATGGAGTTGGTCGCCACCAGCCCGGCAGCGCTAAGGCCATTGGT
>JANXLW010000314.1 GCA_025354965.1 Betaproteobacteria bacterium | reverse complement strand
AAGGCGAGCGGCGGTGCAGTGGAAGCGCTGGTCGAGCGCGTGCTGCCCGACCACGAGGTGCTGGCCCATGTGCGCGCGAGCAAGTCGCCGCGCGCGGGTTCAACGATCCGCTTCGCCGGCGCGTTCGATGCGCAGGTGCTGGGACGCGGCGGTGCCGATGACTCGCTCTTGCGGTTGCGCTTTCCGGGCGATCCGTTCGCGCTGCTCGAAGCGCACGGCCACGTGCCGCTGCCACCCTACATCAAGCACAACGATTCGGTTGAAGATGCGGCGCGCTACCAGACCGTCTTCGCAAAAAATCCTGGCGCCGTTGCTGCACCGACTGCCGCGCTGCATTTTGACGAGGCGCTGCTCGCCGCCATTGACGCCATGGGTGTCAAGCGCGCCCACGTCACCCTGCATGTTGGGGCGGGTACGTTCCAGCCGGTGAAGACCGAAAACCTGGCCGAGCACCAGATGCATAGCGAGTGGTATGAGGTGCCCATTTCCACGCAACAGGCAATTGCCGATTGCCGTGCGCGCGGTGGCCGTCTGATAGCAGTGGGCACCACCACCGTGCGCACACTGGAGTCGTGGGCGCAAAGCGGTCAAACGTCAGGCGATACGCGAATATTCATCACGCCCGGGTTTGACTTCCAACTGGTGGACTTGCTGGTAACCAATTTTCACCTGCCCAAGTCCAGCCTGGTGATGCTGGTGAGCGCCTTTGCCGGCCATGAACATGTCATGGCGCTGTACCGTCATGCCATCGCTGAGAAGTACCGCTTTTTCAGTTACGGCGATGCCATGCTGTTGAGGCGTGGCACGCCCGGTGCCCGGTCAAACCCTTCTTAACGAAAGTGTTCGCGCCGCCGTGCTTCGAAAACGAACTCTTCCAGATCCGGATCCATTGCGTTGCGCGAGGAGATGATGCCAATCGGCCGACCGTTCTCCACCACAGGTACATGGCGAAAACCGTTCTCCTGCATCAGCAGCAGTGCGTGTCCGTATGATTTGCCCGGCTCCAGGGTCTTCGGTGCGGCAGTCATCACATCGATCAACGCCGTGGTTTCTGCATCGCGCCCTTTTGCAATGACGCGAAATACGGCGTCACGCTCAGAAAAAATGCCAATCAGAAGATCGTTTTCGACGACCATGATGGCGCCGACATTCTTGTCTGCCATCAGCCTGGCGGCGGCGCTGACGGTTGTCTCTGGTGAAGCAGTCAGAAATTTCTTCTGCTCCATGATATTTCTAATAGGTTGATCGAACATAGCGTCCTCCGGAGGCCAAATGCTAGTCGCCTTTTTCAGCACGGCACTGATCTAGGTCAACCCTTCAAGCGGTGCTGGCGTAGCTTTTGCGTAATTCACGTTTAAGCAGTTTGCCGCTCGGATTTTTCGGCAAGGCGTCGGCGAACACCACCCGCTTGGGGCTTTTGAAGCTGGCCATGTGGGTTCGGCAATAGGCCATGACTTCGTCCTCGCTGAGTGACTGGCCGGTCTTCAAAACGATGACAGCAGTGACCGCTTCCACCCAGTGCGGGTCGGGCAAACCGATCACGGCCACCTCGCTGACCTGGGGCAGCCGGTAAATCATTTCTTCGACTTCGCGGCTGGCGACGTTCTCCCCGCCCGACTTGATCATGTCTTTTTTACGATCAACCACGGTGATGAAGCCTTCGTCGTCGATGGTGGCCAGGTCGCCGCTGTGAAACCAGTCACCCTCAAACGCCGCGCGAGTTCGCTCATCGTCATGGAAGTAGCCCAGCATCAGGTGCGGCGAGCGGTGCACGATCTCGCCGACCTCACCCGGTCGCACGTCCTGCAGCAGGTCGTCAACGACCCGTGTCTCGACGTTCAACACGGCACGACCGCAGGAACCCGGCTTGCGCAGTTGATCATCCGGACCGAGCATGGTGGCCAGCGGTGCAATCTCGGTCTGACCGTAGAGATTCCAGAGTCGCACCTTGGGCAAGCGGGCGGCCAGCTCGCGCAACACCTCGACCGGCATGATGGAGGCACCGTAATAACCCTTGACCAGACTGGCCAGTTTGTTGGCGTCAAACGCGGGTGAGCGCAGCAGCGCAATCCAGACCGTAGGCGGCGCAAAAAAGCTGGTGACTTTGAATTTTTCGATCATCGCCAACAAGTTGTCCGGAACCGGTTTGGAGGTGATGACGCTGGTGCCGCCAATGAAGATAGCCGGGCCAAAGAACACGTCGAGTTGCGCACAGTGATACAGCGGCAGTGCGTGCAAGGTCAGATCTTCGGCGGCAATCTGTGCGTCCACGACACAACTCACGTACTGCCACAGCACAGCGTCGTGCGTCAACATGGCCCCCTTGGGAGCCGATTCTGTGCCGCTGGTGTAAACAATTTGCAGCAGGTCGGTACTGGCGAGAGCCACCACAGGCAATGGTTCCTGACATGCCACCAGTGTGTCAAAGCTGTGCATACCCGCTGCCGGCTCACTGGCATCTTCCGAGGGCAGCCAGATGAATTCGCGCACTTCGGTGTCAAGCGACGCGGCGGCGCGCGCCAATTCGGCCAGACCGCTGTCCGTTGCCAAGGTGCGCGCGCCGGCATGGCGCAGGATAAAAGCCACCTCCTCGGCCTTGAGCATGAAGTTGATCGGCACCAGCACAGCGCCCAGGCGTGCCAGCGCAAAACGAAGGGCGGCAAATCCGTGCGAATTGCGCGCCAGAACGGCGACCCGCTCGCCTGCAGCAACCCCCATCTGCGACAGACCCGCGGCCAGGCGGGAAACCAGGGCGTCAAATTCGGCGTAAGTCCATTGGGTCGCGCCGCAAACGATGGCTGTTTTGCCTGGAACGCGCAACGCCGTGCGGTGCAGCACATCGCCCAAAGTTTGGCGACGAAGGGTGGGGTTCATGTGGGTCTCCTCACGTCGCACAAGCTGGCGACGCAAATCAGTGTAAGCGAGTCGCCCGGATTGGCGTTGCAGAGCCGGTGTGATCAGGGCTTTTCGTGGCGTGGAGCGTCGATAACGATGGCCCGAAAGTCGTTCACATTGGTCAGCGTCGGACCGGTGATGACGGAGTCTCCAAGCGCCTGGAAGAAGCCGTGCCCATCGTTGTTGTCCAGGCTGGCGCGTGGGTTGATGCCATTGGCCCAGGCCCGTGCCAGGGTGTCGGGGGTGAGGACGGCGCCGGCGATTTCCTCAACCCCGTCAACACCGTCGGTGTCGCCGGCAATGGCATGCACTTCTGGCAAGCCGTCCAGTGCAATGGCCAGCGAGAGCAGGAATTCAACATTGCGCCCACCGCGCCCTTGGCCCCTCAAGGTTACTGTCGTCTCACCGCCCGACAGCAACACGCAGGGCGACTTGAACGGCTGGCCGTGCAGCGCCACCTGGCGCGCAATGCCGGCGTGCGCCGTGCCGATGTCACGCGCTTCGCCTTCCAGACTGTCGCTCAGGATGTAGGGCGTCAGCCCTGCTGTACGTGCCACGCGGGCTGCCGCTTCCAGCGCCATTTGCGGCGCCGTGATGATGCGGGTCTGGCTGGCGCTCAGTCGCGGGTCACCTGGTTTGACGCTCTCACCACTTCCGCTCTGCAGCAGTGCGCGCACTGCCGATGGCAAGTCAATGCGGTAGCGCTGCACGATGGACAGCGCGTCGGCACAGGTCGTCGGGTCAGCCACGGTTGGGCCGGAGGCAATGTCAACCGGCGAGTCACCCGGCACATCAGAAATTAACAAAGTAAGGAGTTGCGCCGGATGGCAGGCAGCACCAAGTCGACCGCCCTTGATGCTGGAGAGGTGGCGGCGTACGCAGTTCATCTCGGAGATGTTGGCGCCGCTCTTGAGCAAGGCCGCATTGACCAGCTGCTTGTCGGCCAGCGTCAGACCGTCGCCGGGTGCGACCAGCAACGATGAGCCGCCGCCCGAGATCAGTGCGATCACCAGATCGTCTGCTGTGAGACCGTTCACCAAATTGCGGATGCGCTCGGCGGCGCGCAACCCGGCCGCGTCGGGCACCGGATGCGCGGCCTGCACAATCTCGATCCGCTGGCACGGCACCTCATAGCCATAGCGGGTGACGATCCGGCCTTCAAGCGGACCCTCCCAGTGGTCCTCCAGCGCACGCGCCATGGCGGCCGAGGCCTTGCCGGCGCCGATGACGATGGTTCGGCCTTTGGGACGGCTTGGCAAATGCGCCGGCAAGCACAGTGCTGGCTGGGCTGCCGCCACCGCTGCGTCGAACAGACTGCGCAGCAGCGCCCGTCGATCAGGCGAAGCAGGGCTGCTCATGTCAGGCCAGCTTCACTTGTTACCGCGCCGTCACCGCGATGGTTTGCACAAATTCATCGGCCGATTTTAGGCGCGTGACAGCGCTACCGGCAATTCTCGTTCCATGAGAACGAAACCAACGGCGGTCTGCGCCAGCATGCGCCCATTCAACGATGCGCCGGTCTTCAGCGTGATGGTTGTCTGTGACAGGATGATGCCGTTAAATTTCGCGGTGGTTCCGATGTCCGCAGCGGCAGAAGTCTGCCAGTAAACGTTCTTGGCCAGTGCGCCACCAGCCAGAATAACCTGTACACCGGAGGCCACTGTCAGGCCACTGTCAGGCCTTGCGCAATCTGGAAGATCCAGACATCGTTGGCGCCGCCGGTGAGGGTGACATTCGTCGGTACCGTAACGCCGGTGCCCCATTTGTAAACGGCCGGGCCAAGATTGAGGCCACCGATATTTCCGGCGCCCAGTTCAGTGACGTCGGCAGGGCGTCCAGCGGCATTGGTGTAGGCGGTGCCCATGTCGCCTATAGCGGTGGTTAAACGGGTTGCGTCGGTCACAACACATGGCAGAGGACCAGCGGTATCGACGCTGTATATCGCCCCGGTCACTTCAGCGCAAGTCATGACAATGGCAGCTCCAGTCACTGGACTTGCGCCAACATCACCGGTGACCGCGGAAGCCGGAACGTCGGTAACTGCTGTCTTTGCCAGAATCACAAAATTGCCAGCGCTACCAAGGTTGACAGAGGACGGGCCGCGACCATTTCCGCCAGCGCCCGTGCCTGCACCCGCCGCGGTAGGTCCGGCGGCATTGTCGCCACCACCGCATCCGGCCAGCGTAGCTGCCAGCACCAATGCCATTGTCAACACAGTCGGCTTGAATGAGCTTTCGATTTTCTTCATTTCATTTACCTTTTCGTATAAACCCAGAACTGGTTACGACTGAGCTCTGAATCGATGGTGCCGCAAAGAGCGGCAGTGGCAACCGGCGACAGGTCAACCAGAAACGCATGAATTGGCGTTGTGAGAACCGCCTTGAGAGCCAGCCTTCAGAAATATCAGGAATTCGGTAACGCAGGCTGGCCCTGGATTTCCGAGAGATCGGATTCACACCACTGCCGCTCTTCGAGTGGCACTGACGCATACGCGTTCAAGGCCTGCTGACGCGCGACCAGGAACAAGTCAGCCGCTCCAGCAGCTCGCCGGGCCAGCGCCAGCACCGCATAACCGAAGAACAGCTCAAACGCAGGCGCCTGGTTCAGTTCGCACAGCGCGACGCAGCGCAAGGCACTGTCCAGCGCCGACTCGGCATGCCCCGCTTGAAGCAAGCTGCGACTCAGACGGTACTCAGCCCGCTCCTCTTCCAACCAGGTACCGGCAAGTTTCCAGTATTTCAGGGCGCCTTCAGCGGCCGCAATCATGCCCTTAGTTTGCGCCGCATCCCGGTCATTTTTCTCCTCCAGAGCCGCCGCAAGATTGTTGCCGCCAACCGCCAAAGCACGAATGGCAGGTGAACCCGGTCGCAAACCTGCGTTGGCGAGTTCAAGCGCTCGATAGTAAGCCTGTAGTGCCTGCGTCAGATCCTGGCGTCCAGCCAACGCGGCAGCAGCCACCGACAGCGCCGAGACCTGATCTTCATCGCCAAGCAACACCAATGCTGAGTTGTCACCGCCCGCATAAAGCAAGGCGGCAACACTGCGATTGATGGCGCCATCGCAGTCGGCACCGCTGTCGTACGCGGGCAGACGGCGAAGCGAGTTCAACAGCTTGACGCCGACTGTCCATTGACCCAGGTGCTCGCCGTAAACATGGGTCAACAGCCTCGCAACTGGAACTATGTCCTGCGGTGCCGCCACCAAATGCATCGAGGACGCCAATCGATCAGCTACTTCCTGAGGCTGTGCTCCATGATCAGCCCAGGCTGCAGCTAGAAAATTGTCAAAGTTCATATTGGGGTATACACCTGTTGGATTTGACCAAAATTAGTTATTAAGGCTCTGAAATAAAGTGTATAAACCGTATCGAAATCTTCTGAAAAGGTCCATCAATGTTTTTAACCGCAACAAAAATTCAACGCAGGCTGCTGGAGATTTTGACACCGACCCTGGCATGGCTGGCGGTGCTCACAGTTCTGGCGCCGATGCAAGCGCAGGCGGTTCCATCGTTTGCTCGCCAAACCGGCCAGAACTGCGTGTCCTGTCACGCTGGCGGCCAGTTTCCCGAACTCACTCCGTACGGTCGTATGTTCAAAATGACCGGCTACACCATCGGTTCACGAGCCATGCCGCTGGCAGTCATGGGTGTAGTCAACTACGCCAAGGTCGCGGACACCACCAAGAGTGATAACCCAGCCACCGATTTTCAAAAGAATGGCTCGGCAGTGTTTTCGTCGGGCAGCCTCTTCATCGCCGGCAAGATCACCGACAACATCGGCTTGTTTTCCCAGATCACTTATGACCATTTTGGCAGTCCGAACGATGATGGGAGCATTTCCGGACATACCTCAGCTGACAACATTGACCTGCGCTACGCCGATCGCTTCGTCGACGCCAACCGGGATTTGATAGTTGGTGTGTCTCTTAACAACAATCCGTCCGTTTCCGACCCTTGGAATACCGCTGCCGCCTGGATGCAGTATGTCCCGGCGGCTAGTCTGGGCAGCCACCAGTTCGCCGATGCAAACACGCCCTTTCCGGGTTACGGTTCCGGTGGCAATATCGCTGGTATCAGCGCCTATATGTTCTGGAACAAAACGGTCTATGCCGAGTTGGGCACTTATCGAACCGCCAATCAGGGCTTGTCGTTCATGAGCGCCGGTGTGCCTGATGGCCAACTTACCCAACTCAGTGGCAGCAACAATCCTTATTGGCGCCTGGCCGTCACGCGGGAGTGGGGTCCGCATAACCTGATGGTTGGCACTTCCGGCATGATTGCACACGTCTACGACACCGGATCCGACACCGATCCGGACAATCTCGGTCTTTACCGCAACACCGGTATCGATGCACAGTACCAGTACCTGCTGGACCCACATACTTTCACCGCCCAGGTCGCCTACATGCGCCAGGTACAGACTTACTCGGTAACTGCCGTGGCCGACGCCACCGCTGCTGCAACCTACGTTCTTGCGGACGGCGTAACGCCGGTAGATGCTGCCAATCCAACAGACACAACCAACGTTTTCAGGGCCAAAGTGTCGTATGTCTACCAGGCCAAATACGGCGGTAGCCTGGCCTTCTTCAATAAGACCGGTACCAGCAACACACTCAACCAGACATCAGGATTTGATCCTGTTGGGTGCGAAGGCACTATTGTCTGCAGCGCCTCGTCAACCCGTGTCGGCGGCAGCCTGGCTGGCAACCCCGCCACCAGCGGAATCACCTACGAGGCGTTCTGGATACCCAAACAAAATATCCGCATCGGCGCCCAGTACACGGCCTACAACAAATTCAACGGCGCCTCTGATAACTACGACGGGTTTGGGCGCAATGCAAAGGACAACAACACCTTGTTCGCCTACATCTGGTTTATTTACTGAGCCTGCCACCATGCCAACACCAGCCTACTGTGACACTGTCGCAACCCCGGTCAAAAATCTAGATACTCGGAGACTCAAGATGAAAGGTATTTCATTGTTGCCGGCGCTGGCCATCATGGCATTGGCGAGCGGCTGTTCCAATCTTGAACGCTCGCGTGATCTTGCCAACCCCAATGTTCCACCAGAGGTGACGGCGGTGCAAGTCTGCTCCATTTGTCACGGTATCGATGGCAACTCGGTATCGCCCAACTTCCCGCGGCTCGCCGGGCAGCAGGCAGGCTACCTTGTCGCACAACTGGAAAACTTCAGAAGCCACCAACGCTCTGATCCACCAGGTTTTGAGTACATGTGGGGCATCAGCCACCACCTTACCGACGAGCAGTTCAAGGGACTGGCTGAATACTTTGCCAAGCAGACGCCCAAGCCGAATGCGCCTGTCGAGACAAGTCAGATGACCGCTGGCAAGGTGATCTTTGAAAATGGCGTGCCAGCCAAAGAGGCCGCTCCTTGTATGGCGTGCCACGGACCTCAGGCGCAGGGTATGGCGACCTTCCCCCGACTGGCCAACCAGCATCAGGACTACCTGGTAAAGCAATTGCACGTGTTTCAGGAAACAGAAGGACGTCCCGGCACGCCCATGAAGCAAATTACCCATTTGTTGTCTTCGCAGGAGATTGTGGACGTGTCTGGCTATCTGCAGGCGTTTCCCAGTGAGAAATGAAGTCGCTTTGTAATCGCATGCAACGCAGCAGTATTGACAGGCTTTTGCCCTCGGAGGTTTAAATGTACAAACACATCGCCACTTTATTGATTTCAAGTACGCTGGTCGCGTCTGCATTCGCTGCTGACAGTTACACCATCGATCCAGGCTTCTCGGCTGCAAGCTTCGAGATTGCGCGAGTTGGTTTTTCGTCGCAAAGTGGCCGCTTCAACAAAACCAGCGGCAAGTTGACGCTTGACCTTGCTGCCAAGACCGGCAGCGTTGATTTCACCATTCAGACAGCGTCGATGGACATGGGATCGGCGGCTTGGACCAGCCACTTGGCAGACGAGGAACTATTCAATGTCAAGAAGTTTCCGACCATGCATTTCAAGTCGGACAAGCTGATTTTTGAAGGTGACAAAGTGGTTGCATCCGAGGGTCAATTCACCATGCGTGGTGTGACCAAGCCGCTGCACCTGACGGTCAAGAATTTCCAGTGCGGCGTCAACCCGATGAACAAGAAGCAAACCTGTTCCGGCAATGTCTACGCCACGCTGAAGCGCTCTGATTTCGGGTTGACACGCTACATACCGGTGGTCAGCGACGAAGTGAGCATCAGCGTTCCTGTGGACGCCTACAAGCATTAAACGAGTGGCCAAAATGCTGGTGTCGCCGCCAGCTATTGAGGCGCCTTGCTAAACCGGCTCTTTGCACTCAATTGGGTCACACTGCACGGCTTGGTGGTGATGCTGGGCTTGGCGGTCTATGCCATCACCTCGCATACCCTTAAACAACGTCGCCATCCCTCAGCTGCCATTGCCTGGGTCATCGCCCTGGTGTTAATGCCCTATATGGCATTGCCGCTCTACCTCATCTTCGGTAGCCGGAAAATCGTCGTTGCTCCTCGTCGGTCTGTGATCGCCTTTTCGCAGCCCGGCCCGGTACCCGACACTCGCAATCCGGTATTCGAGTCCGCGCAACTTGCGGCTGCATTAGGACTGCCGGCGGCAGCTTCCTTTGAGCAACTCACGATTCACCAGGACGGAGGTCAAGCGCTGCAATCCTTGCGCAGCATGATTTCCAGTGCCACCAAAACGCTTGATGTTTGTACGTTTCTCTTCGGCCGAGATATGCTGGGTGATGAAATCACAACCCTGTTGACGCAGCGTTCTCGGCAAGGGGTTCGAATTCGTCTACTCATTGACGGCATTGGCTTTTATATCGGCGGCCACCCGAATTTGAAGCGGCTCACCAGTGCGGGCGTTCAGGTAGCTTTGTTTGTATCGCCTTTGCGATCGCCCTTGCGCGGACGCACCAACTTGCGCAATCACCGCAAACTGGTGATTGTTGACGGCACATGGATGTGGACTGGGGGACGAAATCTCGCGGCAGAATATTTTGAGGGTGACCCGAGTTCGCTGCGAAAAAAGCGGGCCTGGATTGACTTGAGTTTTGACTTGCGCGGTGCACTGACGCAGCAAGCCGACCAGCGCTTCGAGCAGGACTGGATATTTGCAACGAAAGGAGTGACAGTAAAGAGGCCGAACCCTGCGGTGCCAATATTCACTGCTGGCGCCAACAGCGCTAGACTGATCGCCAGTGGCCCGGACCAGGCCGATGACACCATCTACACTCTGTTGGTATCAGCTTGCTTTACCGCACACTCGCGTATTCTGGCGGTTACTCCCTACTTCGTACCGGACGCGACGCTCCTGATGGCGCTGACGCTGGCGGCCCGGCGCGGCATTGCGGTGGACCTGTTGTTACCCCGAAAATCGAACCATCGCCTGGCCGACATCGCCCGCCACGCTGCCCTGCGCGAACTCGCCGCAGCCGGCGCGAGAATTTGGCTGGCACCCAGCATGATTCACGCCAAGGCGGTATTGATTGACGATGACATGGCTTTGGTCGGATCGGCCAATCTGGATGAAAGAAGCCTCTTTCTCAACTATGAGCTGATGGTCGCGTTTTACGAACCATCGGTAGTGCAGAGTTTTGCCCGGTGGATTGCGCTACAACAAAACAGTGCCGCAAGCTACCGTCCGCGCCCACCCGGTCTGGCCCGTGAGTTTGTCGAGGGCCTGGTGCGATGGGTCGCTTTTCAACTGTGACGTGACAGCACTTCAGTGCGTGGCAAGGCCTCGGAATTTTCTGATCACCCGCACGATCAATGAAGCTCCTGCAACGGTGCGGGACGCCATTTTGCCAGCCGGTTCTCCACCAGCGTCATGGCATATTCGGCGGCGAGTGCCACGACCATGATGATCACGATGGCGGCATACATGCCAGCCGCATCAAAAGAGCCTTTGGCCACATTGATGAGCAAGCCGATGCCGTAGCGGGCACCGACAAATTCGCCCACAATGGCGCCCACGATGGCAAAACCAAAGCTCACGTGCAGCGAAGCGAAGATCCAGCTCATGGCGGATGGAATCACCACCGAGCGCGTCAGTTGCCAGCCCTTGGCGCCCAGAATCTGGGCATTGGCCAGCAGGTTGCGATCCGCCTCCACCACACCCTGAAAAGCGTTGGAGAAGACGACGAAGAAAACCATGACAAATGACAGCGCCACCTTGGAAGTCAGTCCCAGGCCAAAGATCATGATGAAAATCGGTGCCAGCACAACCCGTGGCACCGAGTTGATGACCTTGATGTAAATTGAAAACACGTCGGCCAGCATTCGGTTGCGCCCCAGCGCAATGCCGGCAATGATGCCGGCAATGGAACCCGAGAAAAAGCCCAGCAAGGATTCTTCCATCGTGACCCACAGGTGATACCAGAGCGGCCCCTCGGAGGTGCCTTCTGTGATCCATTCGATCAAGCGCATGACCACCGCCACCGGGCTGGAGAAAAAGAAAGCGTCCATTAGTTTTAACTTGACTGCCAGCTCCCAGCCGCCAAGAAAGACGACCAAAATGAAGTAGCGCCAAAAATAAACGGCAAACTTGCGCCTGCGCGCCGCCTGCACGGCGGCGGCCTCGATTTCGGCGTCAGATGTACCAGGCTGAAAAACAGCGTCGGCGGAAAGTGTTGCATCGGTCATATCAGGTCCTCAGGCCACCAGGGCCTCTTCACGTGCAGCTCCGCGCAGCACCTCGTCACGAAGGTCTTCCCAAATGGTGCGTGAGATGTCGATGAAAGCCTTGTCATAGCGGATTTCACTGACGATGCGGGGACGTGGAATATCTATGGAGTAGACCGACTTGACGGTGGCCGGACCCGAAGTAAGTACAAAAACCTTATCGGCCAGGGCAACCGCTTCCTCCAGGTCGTGGGTGACGAACACCACCGAGGCCTTGGCCTGTGACCACAAACGCAGAAGTTCATCATGCATCAGTACCCGAGTCTGCACGTCCAGTGCCGAAAACGGCTCGTCCATCAGCAATATTTGCGGCTCGTTGATGAAAGTCTGGGCCAGCGACACACGTTTGCGCATACCACCAGACAGTTGATGGGGGTATTTCGTTTCATGCGCAGACAGGTGAACTCGGGCCAGCCACTCTCGCGCCTTGGCATAGGCCTGCTCTTGCGGCATGCCCCGAAACAGTGGGCCGGTCACTACGTTGTCTATCACGCTGCGCCAGGGAAACAGCGCATCGGTCTGAAAGACAAATCCAATACGTGGGTCGATGCCGGTCACTGGTGCGCCCATCACCCGAACCTCTCCGGCCGATGGCTTGGCCAAGCCCGTGATCAAATTCAGGGTAGTGGACTTGCCACAACCAGTGGGACCGACCACGGCGACGAATTCACCACACGCCACGCTCATGTTGAAGTCGCGCAGGGCGGTCATGGATTTGCCGTCCGGCGTAAGAAAACGGCGACTGACATTGATCAGCTCAATCGCCGGGCTGTCGTTTTGATGCGGCATGCGTGGCTCCGGATTACTTCGCGTTCTTGGCAAATTCAGTGGTGTAGGTCTTTGACAGGTCCACTGTTTTTCCCTTGACGTTCTTGGAAAATCCGGCCAGCACGGCGAGCACTGTTTCAGGTCCGCCTGCCGGCATGACACCATCGGCGGTGAACATTGCTTTGCCATCAGCCAACGCCTTGATGTAACTATCTTTGTCACCGGCATAGAAGTCTTTGGGCATCTTGTCAGCAATTTCGGCAGCACTGTGCGTATTGATAAATTTCAGCGTCTTGACAAAAGCGTTGGCAAGTTTTTGCACCGTCGGTTTGTTTTTTTCGATCCAGTCGGTGGACATGTAAAGTGAGGCGGCGGGATAGGTGCCACCCAATGCCAACCTGGTTTTTTCAACCGTGCGCATGTCGACCAGGATCTGAGCCTCCCCGGTCTTGAGCATGCGCGAGATAGTCGGCTCGGTGGTCATGCCGGCCTGAATTTTGTCTTGCGTCATCGCGGCGATAAAGGTGGTTCCGGCGCCCACCGGGATGGTACTGAATTCGCCCAGCGGAACGCCTGACTTGACCATCAGGTATTGCGAGAGAAAGTTGGTGGAGGAACCCAGACCGGTAACACCCAGGCTCTTGCCGCGCAGGTCAGCCATCGACTTGATTTCAGGATGCTTGGTTGAGACAAGTTCTACCTCACCCGGTGCCTGGCTGAATTGAACCACCGACTGCACATATTTTCCCTTGGTCTGCAAATCGACACAGTGGTCGTAAAAACCCACCACACCTTGCACGGCACCGGCCAGCATTTCATTTTCTGCATCAACACCGGAGGCTTCGTTGAGCAACTCAACCTCCAGGCCTTCGGCCTTGAAATAGCCCAGACTTTCTGTCAACTTGGCCGGCAGGTAAATCTGCTTTTCATAGCCACCGACGATGATGGTTACTTTGTCGGCTGCCATGGCAACGCCAGAAGCAAGAACGACGGTTGCCAAGCCGATCGCCTGCAACAGGCGATTCGGATTAAATTTACTTTTCATTAAGTCTCCTAAATTAATGGGGTTTGCAACAACAGTCAACCTGGGCTTTCAAATTCTAACCAGCGAGATAACACAGTTCCAGACATTGCAAAGTGAAAAAAGAAACGTGCCGTCGCCGACACGCTTCAATTCCCGTTTAATAACGGGGCCTTGGAAATAGTTTCATCGACAGCATCAGAACTTGAAGCGCATGCCCAGGCCCAGTTCATTTTGTGACATGGCTCCGTTGGCCTGCGCCGCCTTGTAGCCGTCAGTCGTACTTAGGTGGTCAAAGGCCAGATAAAACTCGGTCGCACTGTCAAGGTGATAGAAAACGGAACCGTAGACGGTACTGCGATCGCCACTGGCGGTGGCGGTAATTGCGCTGGCATCGCTGTAGGCATTCTGCACGTAACCGGACCCAGTAAGACCCGCATTACTTGCGCTCATGACTTGATAACCCAGTTCATAGTCGAACGGACCACCTGGGGTCAGCTTGGTAGAAAGGGTCCAGGCCGTGTCCTTGCGGTCGCCGAATGCCGCAGCTTGCTGCGCCGTGTAGTTGAAATAACCGGCGTTCAAACGAATCATTGGGTTGAGCTGCACATTGCCACCAAACGAGTAGGACTGATAAGTCAGGTTTTTAATGTTGGCGCTGGTGGCGAAACCCGCAATCGTGTAGCCATTGCCGTTGTAGGCCAGCGAGCCGGTCTTGCTGGAGCCGGTTCCAAAGCTGTCAGGCACGGTACCAAATGAATAGGCAGCACCGCCAACGAAGCCATTGGAAAACGCTTTCTTCCAGACAACACCGTTATTGATACGCGTGCCGTTGGCGGTGCCTGCGTAGTAGATTAGCTGTTTGAAGTTGTTGGTGTTGGAGTAACCACCTTCTTCGACCGATGCCTTGGCGCTGCCATAGGGGTCGCCATAGACAGCGGACGCTGCCGGGTCGCGCGCCAGGGCGTTTTGGCGACCGAAGGTGAGCTTGCCAAGGGTCTTGCTTTCTATACCTAGCCAAGCGTCACGGTTAAAGAGGGTGCCGGGGGTGTCCATGTTGCCAGTCTCGGATTCAAACTCGCTCTCCAGCCTGAAAATGGCCTTGATGGCATCGTCACCCGGCCCGGTGGCGTGCGAGCCGGTGATGCCCCATCGGTTACCGCTGAACCAGGCCACTTGCGGGGAAGTCTGTGACGCTCCCGCTGCATTGACGTTATTTTTGTTGACAAGTGTCACGTCAATCAAGCCATACAGAGTTGCGCTGCTGGCGCCCTTGGAAACCGTCAAGCCACTGGTGCTGGCGGCCTGGCTTGCGGGGGCCACGGCAGCAACGCTTTGCTGTGCCCGTTCTGCGGCCGCCAGCGCTTGCTCCAGCGCCGCCTGGGCTTGCCTGGCGGCAGCCTGCGCTTGCGCGGCAGCTTCTCGCGCCTGGGCCAATGCCTGTTGCAATTGATCGGTGCTCTGCGCCTGCGCCGCGACCGACGCCAGCCCCAAGGCTGCGCTCACGAGGATGAGTTTTCCTGCTTTCATTGATGAAGTCTCCGGTAAAAAAAATGATGGAACGTCCGAGCGTTGGGTTAGACACCAACCGAGAGGCAATGTAGTTGGCACCCGCTTTCAGTCCGCTTTCAGTTCCGCGAACCTAGGGAAAGTACTGATCCGCTTCCTCAGGTCTATCATTTGCCATCATTTTTTGGTCAGCTCAGCGCGCTGCAATGCCATGCGAATCCTGGTCGTCGAAGACAACATCGAATTGGCGCAATGGCTGGGCCGCACTCTGCGCAAGGAGCAGTACACGGTCGACTGCATCGATAACGGCGCCGCTGCTGACTTTGCCTTGCAGTCAGAAAAATACAATCTGGTCATACTTGATCTCAATCTGCCAAAAATGGACGGCAAGGAAGTATTGCGGCGCCTGCGCGCGCGCCAGGACGCAACGCCAGTGCTGGTTCTCACCGCCAACAACACCATCCAGAGTCGTGTCAGTGAACTTGATCAGGGGGCCGACGATTACATGGCCAAACCCTTTGAGATTGAAGAGCTTGAAGCCCGCATCCGCGTGCTCTTGCGACGATCTTCAGGCCAGGCCAACCCGATGATTGCCTGCGGCGATCTGACCTACAACTCCAACACGCGTGAATTTCAGATTTCGCAGCGGCCGTTGGCGTTGACGCCGCGGGAACGCGCGGTGCTGGATGTGCTGATGCGCAAAGCAGGTACCACCGTCACCAAACATGCACTGGCACAAAGCCTTTTTTCTCTGGACGAAGATGCATCTACCGATGCCATCGAAATTTATGTTCACCGATTGCGCAAAAAGCTGGAACACAGTTCGGCAAAAATCATGACCCTGCGTGGACTCGGGTACTTGCTGCGCCAGGCCGACAATGAATAGCAGCCTTCGACGACAGTTGCTGGCCTGGGTCTTGTTGCCACTGGTGAGCGCTGTAGCAGTGGATATTTGGCTCACCTATAAGAGCGCATTGAATACAGCTTCCGTCGTGCAAGACCGCCTGCTGCTGGGCTCTGCCCGAATGATCGCTGAGCAAATCAGCTTTGAAGATGGTACCTTCCAGCACCAGATTCCTCCGGCGGCACTAGAACTTTTTCAGTCGGAGCAGTCTGACCGGATCTTCTATCGCGTGACCACCGGTGCCGGACAGTTGCTATCGGGTTACACCGATCTGGATGTTCCGGCACAGAGCTTTTCAGGCGAATCGCCGTTCTACTTTGGCGCCGCCATGCGGGGTGAACCGGTGCGCGTGGTAGCCTTGTTGCAACCGGTCATCGGCAATCCTTCGGCCCTGCCTGTAATCGTGGAAGTGGCCCAAACCACGCATGGCCGCGCGCAGCTAAGCTCCAGGCTTTGGCTGCATGCGGTGCGCCAGCAGTTGCTGATATTGGCACTGGCAGCGATCTTCATTTTGTTTGGCCTGCACCGCGGTCTGCAGCCCTTGATTCGACTCCGCAACGATGTTCGTTCGCGCAAGGAGGGCTCTCTGCAAAAACTGCAGACCCACAAGATTCCGTCCGAGTTGACACCTCTTGTGGATTCTTTCAATGACTACATCCAACGCATTGAACGCTATACCAGCCTGCGCAACACCTTCATCCAGAACGCGGCGCACCAACTGCGCACGCCGCTTGCCATATTGAATACCCAAATCAGCGATGCCCTGCGCGCTGAGAGCAAGCAAAGCGGGGATACCGCGTTGATCGCTGCGCGCAAGACACTGCAGCAAACCGCGCGACTGGTGCATCAATTTTTGACACTTTCCTCGGCGGAAGCCTATAACGCCAGCAAGACCCTGCTGTCAACGCAGGCGTGCTGCGACATCGTGCAAAAGGTGCTGGAGGATCTGGCTGTACAAGCCCATGGCAAGCAGATCGATTTGGGTTTCGAACGCACCGGTGCCGACTCGGTGGTTGCAACTGACCCGGCAGCGTTGCGGGAAATTGTTATGAATGTCGTTGACAACGCCATTCAGTACACCGCGAGCCGCGGCGTGGTGACTGTGAAGGTGCAGTCAGCACCAGGAACAATTGCCGTCTGCGTTGAAGACAACGGGCCGGGTGTGCCGCCTGAATACCGGGAGAAAATCTTTCAGCGCTTTTTTCGGATGAACAGCACAAACTCGCCCGGCAGCGGGCTGGGACTGGCCATCGTCAAAGAGCTCGCCTCCCACTGTGGCGCCACCATCGAAGTGGTCGCGCCGACGCACGGGGGCAGCGGGCTGCTGGTCATCAGCAGATTCTTCAGGGATTAAGCAATTTCCAGCGTGACGGATTTCGTCAAAGCCTCGATCATTTACGTGGACTTCACGTTTCCACATGGCACTGATACACGCCGCCCGCAGACTCGCTCGCCACACACCCATACCAATTAAAAAGCATCTAAAACACACCATGCAAGTCAAACAAAACCACCTGATCCGTTCCACCATAGTCCTGGCGGCGACGTTGGCGAGCACATTGACCTGCACACTAACCTACGCACAAGCATTGCCTTCGTCGCCGCTGACCACCGCTGCAGCACTGCCGGACATGACCAGCATCGCGGCACAATTCTCACTGGTGGTGGTGAACATCAGCGTACGCGGCACTCGCAAAGTGTCGACCGCTGCCGACGCGCCGGGGGTTGACGGAGGTGACGCCGCGGGCTCACAGGACGGCGATGCCATGCGTGACTTCCTGCGCCGCTTTCAGCAGCGCTTTGGTGGCCTGCCACCGCAGATGCAAATGCCGGTTCGGGGCGAGGGCTCAGGTTTCATCGTCAGCACCGACGGCGTGATCCTGACCAATGCGCACGTGGTCAGCGACGCCGAGGAAGTAGTCGTCAAACTGACCGACCGCCGGGAATTTCGCGCCAAGGTGCTGGGCAGCGACAAAATGACCGACATCGCCGTGCTGAAAATTGAGGCCACCCACTTACCCGTCGCCTCGCTGTCCCCACCCACCCCTTTGCGCGTCGGTGAATGGGTGATGGCGATCGGCTCACCGTTTGGCTTCGAGAGCAGCGTCACGGCCGGCGTCATCAGCGCTACCCGGCGCTCACTGCCCGGCGATGGTTCCGTCGCATTTATCCAGACCGATGCGGCCATCAACCCTGGCAATTCGGGCGGTCCGCTGATCAATATGCGCGGCGAAGTGGTGGGCATCAACTCGCAGATATTTAGCCTCTCGGGCGGCTACCAGGGCTTGTCATTCGCGATTCCGATCGATGTCGCACTGCGCATAGAACAACAAATCCTGAGCACCGGCCAGGTCCATCACGCTCGGCTTGGCGTTTCCGTGCAGGAGGTGGATCAAACCTTGGCTGAGTCCTTCAGGCTTGAGCGCCCGGCTGGTGCCCTGGTCAATGAAGTCGAGAAAGACAGCGCGGCTGAGCGTGCCGGTCTTGCAACTGGTGATGTGGTGCTGGCAGTGAATGGTCGACCCATTGAACTGGCGGGCGACTTGTCAGCCAACGTCAGCCTGGCGCAACCCGGCGATCAAATTGAAATCGCCGTCTGGCGCCAGGGCGCTCGGCAAACGTTGCATGCCCGGCTGGGTGATGCAGTGACCCATACCCCTGCGACGCCGACAAAGGTCGCCGCAGCGCCCAATCCCGTGTTGCGTTTCGGCCTGCTGCTCAGTTCGCCAAAACCGGAAGGCCCACATGGGTCGGGGCTGGCTTCGGGGTTGTTGGTCGAGGGCGTGAGTGGCGCCGCCGAACACGCCGGCGTGCAACCGGGTGACATGTTGCTGGCGATCAATGCCAAGCCGGTGACCAGCATCGAACAGGCAGGTTTTGAAGCAACACGATCCGACAAGTCAGTTGCCCTGCTGGTACTGCGCGATGGAATGAAAATCTACATTGCCTTGCGTTTGGGATGATTCAAATGAAAAAACTGGCGTGCTTAGTCGTCGTTGTGGTGCCCCTCGTGAGCTGGGCGCAATCAAAAAGCCCGGAAGGTTCCTTGACCCAGTTTCATGATCGTCTTGCATTGACGGTTCAGCAGCAAGGTTTTTGGAGTGCCTATGAAAGCAAGGTAGATGCTTATGCCAGTGCCTATTACCGGCAAAAGCCGGTGGTGCCAGCGCCAGAAGACACCGCCCCACATCAAATCGGCCGATTGGTCGACAATCTGCAGAACCGGCTGGCCGCATTGGAAGAACTTGAGTCTGCCGCGAAGGCTTTGTACGCCAGTCTGATTCCTGATCAGCAAAAAATCGCCAATCAAATGTTGATCTCGACAATTCCAACATTCACTTCCGCAGACATCGGCTCGACTCTGCCCGGTGAGGACGCTCACCGCAAAGAAAACAAGCCTGACTCGGGCAAGCGCTCGCACCGCGGCGGTGCTGGCGCCGGGATGGCTGGCTCGATGTCGCAGAATTGATGCACTGCCAGCTGTGGCAACCGACCTTGGTGTATCTTAGTTGTCGCCAGCTTCGGTAGTGAGGTTCGGCGCCCCACCATCGGCCGGATAGTTGACCGGCTGTTTAATTTGCTGGTTTTGCTCCTGTTGCGAATAGTCTGGGGTCGATCGAAGGACGGCCCCGGCGCCGCCGGCCGCAAGGGCCATTTCATGCAACTCCTCTGAGGCCAAAACGCCCACAGCGGCTGAGGCGATCGACAAAATCAATGCACCAAAAAAGGCATTCATTTCCATTCCTCCACTCATTTTCCTTGCAGCTATGCAAAATCAGTGCCAGCGACAACGACCCCTTGGTCGACACCAATTGCAAGGCAGGGACTACCCCGTCCGCATTGAAGCGGTAACGTGGAATTATTGCTGGGGATAAACCGGACGTTGATCGGGCGAGTGTTTCATCGGCCGCGTCGTTTGGGGGTTTGACACCATCGGCGTGATCTGAAGATAGATGGTGGGGCCCGGGTCGGTCGGCATTTGCACCGAGTACTGCTTGCCGGCATATTCATAGACCACGTTGTACGCTACCGGGCGGCTCTCGTAAAAAGTCTGCATGCTGCAGTGCTGTACGTTTTTCAGCTGCGTATCGCCCCCGCCTTCTACCTTGTCGCCAACGATTGCACCCCCAAAGATGCCAAGCATGGTGGCCGCCGTTTTGCCATTGCCGCCGCCCACCGCGTTGCCCATGGCACCGCCGGCGATGGCGCCCATCAATGCACCGGCACCCGACTTGGGTTGCTGCACTGCCACCTGTTCCGTGGTACACACCTGACGTGGAACGCCGACCTGCTGCATGACGGGAGTGGAAGAAATTACCTGCCCCACCTCCTGCGCCAGACACAGCCCGCTCGAGGCCAGCGCAGCCGATAAAAGAAGTAGTTTTTTCATGATGCTCACTTTCGAAGTAATACGCGCGGATGAATCATGTCGCTTCAAATGTCGAAACTTGTTGCGTTTCAGTGAAGGTGAAGTAAAGACTGTGTCAGCGATGACAGCACTTCAACTTTGCAGCGTCACTTCGACCAGGGCCCGGCCAAGCTGGCGCTCCACTTGCGTCATGGATATGACACCGCGAATGCGCGCCGCACCTTCTCGCGTAGCGGCCTGTACCACCAGTAAGTGGCTGCGTCCGATTTTCTTGAAGGTGGCGATCACCCGGGCCACGGTGGCAACTTTCAGTTCGTCATAGTCAAGGGCGTCGATCATTGACAGTTGGGTCATCACATCGGCGACACACAGATCCTCGCGCCGTCCATAGCGCTCATTGACCAGACGCGTCGGCTTTTCACCGATCAGGTCAGATGCGGTGACCAAGCCCTCCACGCAGGGGAAATCGCTGACAACAAACAGCGACCGAACGCCTTGCTGGATCATCGCCTGCTCAGCCTTGTCAAGTGCCGTCCCCGGTTCAATGGTGGCGGCCTTGACCTGGGCCAGATCGGTCATCACTTCAATGCCTGGCGAGCTTAGCGTGACAGCGCCCTTGGCCTTGGGTTGAGCTTGTGGGATACAAGTGTTTTCAGGGAATCGGAAGGTCGCGAGGGCGGACTCATTCATGAGACTGTCTCCTTGGCAAAGTTTGCTTGAAAATAGATTGAAGTAAGAATCAGCATTCTGCACTTCGACGCCAGGACAATTTATCCATCTGAGTTTAAGTATCGCACCTTGCCGGTAACAGATGTGTCAATTGACCGAATCACTCCGGTCAGCACGGGATCGGCAGCGAAAGAAACGTCACCGGGAATTAAAGTCACAATCATCCCAAGTCCGTCAACTTTAGAGCAGGGTCATCCATGAAAATCGCCGCCATTCAGATGGTCTCAGGAATCAGTGTTCAAAGCAATCTGGACACAGCGAGACAACTGCTGGCTCAGGCTGCTGAACAAGGCGCTGAATTGGCGGTGTTGCCAGAGTATTTTTGTCTGATGGGCCAGCAGGACACCGACAAACTGGGTATCCAGGAGGTAGCAGGCAGCGGTTTGATTCAGGACTTCCTGAGTCACTCGGCGCGAACTCTTGGCTTGTGGGTTGCCGGCGGAACTCTTCCCCTGGCGACAGCTGATG
>JANXLW010000293.1 GCA_025354965.1 Betaproteobacteria bacterium | reverse complement strand
TCCCCACGCATGCGCTCCAGCACCTCGCCGCCATTGACAGCCTCGCCCACCACAGAGAGATCAGGTGCCAGCGCAAATATCTGCTTCAACCCGCTGCGCACAATGGCATGGTCATCAGCGATTAGCAGTCGAATCATGGTCCGTCCTTCTTCTGTCAAATTTGATCGGAATCGACAAGTCAATCTTCGTTCCCTGCCCCGGGGTGCTGGTGATCTCCAGCACGCCGCCCAGCGCCAGCGCCCGTTCGTGCATGCCCAGCAGCCCGAGGGATTTTTTCTGCTTCACCGTTGGCAGGTCAAAACCGCGCCCATTGTCCCGCACCTGCGCGCGCAGCTCATTTTCGTGGCAACTCAATGTGATGTCGACCTGGCTGGCATTGGCGTAACGCGAAATGTTGGTGAGCGACTCCTGCACGATGCGAAACACCACGACAGCGCGAGTTTCATTGAGGTCAATGTTTTCTTCCTCGACGTGGAACAGGCACCGGATGTTGTTGTACTTGGTGAACTCACTGCACAACCACTCGATGGCGGGAACCAGACCCATGTCGAGCGCTGCCGGGCGCAAGTTCATGGCCACATTGCGCACGCCCTGTATGGCGCGGTCGACCAGCGCCTTCATACTCTGAGCCTTGTCGAGCAGGGCCGGGTCAAGCGCGCCAAAACGCAGGCTCAGCAGTGAAATATCCATGCGCAGTGCGGTCAACACCTGACCCAGTTCGTCATGCACCTCGCGCGCAATGTGTTTTTTGTCGGCTTCCCTGACAGCCTCGTTTTGCGCTGCCAGCTCGCGCAGGCGCTGGCTTGATTCCTCCAGCGCCAATTGCGCGTTGCGGCGCTCGCTGACATCGCGCACCACCGTCATCATCAGCGTGCCGCGATCGGTTTGCAACGGGCTCAGGCTGATATCGGCCGGAAATTCGCTGCCACTTTTGTGCCGGCACATGACGCTGGGGCGCTTGGACAACAGGTGCGAATCCAGATTGGAATCGCGCTGGTAGATGTGGCTGGCATGAGCGCGTGGCGGAATCAATACTTCGACCGGCTGCCCGATCAGCTCTGGCGCGTCATAGCCAAACAGCAATTCGGCCCGCGCATTGATGCTGACAATCTGCCCTTCAGGGGTAGCAAGAATAAAAGCATCGGGAGTGAACTCGACCACGTTGCGGAACATGGCCTCCAGACTTCTGCGCTGGTTGTACTGCGCCAGATGGGTTTTGATGCGGACCAACAATACCGGCAAGTTGATGGGCTTGGTCACAAAGTCCACAGCACCTTCGGCAAAGCAGCGCGCTTCGGACTCGTAGTCGCCTCTGGCAGTGATAAAAATAACAGGGACATTTCGGACCGATTCACTTTGCTTCAGGCGCCGGCAAGTCTCGTAGCCATCCATCTCAGTCATCATGACGTCGAGCAGGATCAGATCAGGTGCCGCTTGTGCGGCCAACGCCAGCCCGGCCGCGCCGGAGGTTGCAACGCTCACCTCAAAGTCGGTAGCCAGCATGCCCCCCAGCGTCAGCAAATTGGCCGGGGTATCGTCAATGAGCAGAATGAGCGGCTTTTTAACAATCATTTGTCGCTCCGTCCCATTGATTGGCCAACACCATGGCACGCAAACGAGTGCGTACCTGATCAAATCGGAACTCCTCCAGCAGGCGCCCGGATTCGGCAATCTCTGGCGCCAGCACGGTTCCGGCCACAAGCTCCTGAAGCTCGCGCAAACGGCTGATGGCATCGAATTTGTGTTGCATCAGCAGGGGTTCCAGTTCAGCCACCAATGCCACCACCCGGTCGCGATCAACCAGCTTGCCAACTTCGATTTTTTGCACGATGGCGCCTGGCGGCTGGCGGCTGGGCAAGCCGGCCGGCGCATACGCGGCCTGGATCCGAAACCAAAACCTTGACCCCTGCCCCTCGGCACTTGCAACGCCGACCTCGCCCCCCATTAACTGAGCCAGGTCGTGCACGATGGACAGGCCCAGCCCGGTACCACCGTAGCGCCGCGTGGAAGAACTGTCGGTTTGGCTGAAGGGCTTAAACAGTAGCGCTTGCGTTTCTTTGGGGATACCGATGCCGCTGTCTGAAACAGCGAATTCGAGCATGGCAAAATGCTCTGCGCCGCTGATCTCGCAGGCCTCAATCCGAACCAGCCCCTGCGCGGAGAACTTGACGGCATTGCCCACCAGGTTGAAAAGCATCTGGCGCAATCGATGGGGATCGCCCAAATAGGGACCGGCCGGCCCGTTCCAGCTGACTTCAATGCGCAAGCCCTTGGAGCGGGCAATCTCTGTGAACAGATCCCTGGTTTCATGGATGATCTGCTCGGGCTGTAGCGCGATCGATTCAAGCGCCACCTTGCCGGCCTCGATTTTTGAAAAATCAAGAATATCGTTGAGCAGGGTCAGCAGGTTTTGACCCGAACTCAGGATCGTGCGCGAGTATTGCAGCCGCTGGGCATCGTCCAGTTTGGGTGCCAGAAGTAGCTGTGCCATGCCCAGAATGGCGTTCATCGGGGTTCGGATTTCATGGCTCATGGTCGCCAGAAACAGACTCTTGGCGATATTGGCGGCCTCGGCAGCTTGACGCGCCGCATAGAGGCCGGTGACATCAACCCGGAAACCGACGGTGTAGCCATTTGCCATGCGCTTTTCACGGATCTTGAGCCAGCGCCCGTCTTCCAGCCTCTGGATCAACTCCTGATCACCTTGACGATGGATCGCCATGCGCTCGGCAACCCATTGCGACTCGCGCCCGCTGACCTCTGCATATTGGCCGCGCGAAACGCCAAAAAGCAGAATTTCTTCAAATGTGCGCCCAGTCTCGATGATGGGCGCCGAAACGCGGTAAATGTCCCGATACTTCTGGTTACAGAAAACCAACCGATCTTGCGCATCGAAAATGGTGAACGCCTCGCCAATGGTTTCAATCGAGGTACGCATCAATAACTCAGCCTGCAGAAACTTGATTTCGGTACGCTTGCGTTCGCTGATGTCGGTGTGTGTGACAACCGCGCCGCGCGATGTTGCTTCATCCAGCGGGGTGACCGTCATCTGAAACCAACGTTGCTGTGTTGGCGAGTGGCAAGGATATTCCTGACTGAAACTGGTGGCCTTGCCCTGGAGCACCGCCGCAATGCCAGCGCAAACTTCCGACACCGCTGGTTGGACGGTACCGCTATCGACCCGGCAAGCATCAAAGTAGTTGGCGCCGACATCGGTGTTGGTTGCCAGTATGCCGGGGGTCAGGCCGTTTTCCATGGCAAAGCGACGCCAGGGCTCGTTGACCGCCACAATGACCCCGTCACGATCAAGCACAGCGATCTGCGACGACATCGAGTTCAGGATCGTCTGCTTGAATTTTTCACTCTCCTGGACCACCGCTTTTTGTTGCGCCAGCAGTTCCAGCAGGGAGTTGAAACCGCCTATCAATTCACCAATTTCGTCTTGCCGGGCGATCGGCAGCGACTGCGTTGGATAGTCTTTGCCAGACATGGCACGCAGGGCCGTCGCAGCGGCCGCCACTGGCGCGAGTTGGCGTCTGAGCATCCACGCCATCAACAGCACCACCAACAAAAACCCGGACAACTCGGCGGCGATGCGGCGCCGCTGCAAATTGATGAGCGGAGCGAAGGCCTCCTGCGTTGGCATGGAGGCAATCACATACCAGTTTGCTACCGGAACGCCCTTCACCGAGGCGAGCACTTCAACCCCATTTTGTGTCACGTAAACGGCGGAACCTCCTTCCCCCTCGATGGCTCGGTCCACCATTGGGATGGCACCGGAAGGCGGCAGTGTTTCCATGATACGGCGCTTGTCGGTGGCAGTCACAATCTGGCGCTGCCGCGCAGTGACCAGCGTAAAGTCACCGGTCTTGCCGTAGGCGGGCTCTATCAGTCCGTCCAGAAAATTGCCGATGCCCGTCACGCCGAAAGAGCCCAAGTAGGTCACACCCGCCATGGCACCAATAACCCTGCTCTTGAAATCGCGGATCGGCACGGTCATGCTGAACGCCGGAATGGATGGATTTTTGCCCAGCAACGGCTCGCCAATAGTCGATTTCCCCTGCGTGAGCGCGCTGGCAAGGGCTGGCTTGTCCTCGAAAAAGTCGCCGACCGGTCCGACCCGGCGCGGCGCCTCCAGAATTGGCAGACCAGCCGCGCTATAAATGACAATGCCGCCGTTGAAGTGATTCAGAAAATCCGGGTGCTGGGCGATGAATTTATGCAACGCTGCCGGACTGCCCATGCTGCTGGGGCTGATTTTTCCGGCGACAAACTCAAGCGTGGCCAGACGATCCAGTACTTCACGATTGATTTCCTCGGCGATCAGGGAGACGGTCGACAACTGCTGATCACTGACGACACGCACCAGATCGGCACGCAAAGTCCGGTTGATATACAGGGCCGGTAAAAACATGCTCGCCAAAAGTATGGCAATCGTCAACAGCAGCACCCGGGTCCGGATGGAACGCCAATTGAGAATATTCAACTTCATGCCCAGGCCCGTTTTATGTCATAGTCACAATCGACAATCATCACAGAATTCCGTGCCAGTTCATTTTAGGGGGTCGACTTTACTGAACCTTCACTGAACTTCACCCAAATTGAATACTCGAAAGAGCATTATTCGCTGATCGCAAACCAGTCTGAGGTATGAAAATCATGAAAAAGCTACTTCTTTTATCAACTGCGCTGATGGCCGGCGGCCTGTCTCTGGCACAGGAGGCAGGGCGCGTGATTTCTTCAACCCCCATCATCCAGCAAATTGGTGTACCGCGCCAGGTTTGTAATACCGAGCAGGTGGCAGTAGCCCAGCCCCGCTCGGGTGCGGGCGCACTGATGGGTGCCATTGCCGGCGGCGCTATGGGTAACGCCGTGGGCGGCGGTGCAGGCAAGGCCGCAGCCACCATGCTGGGACTGGTGGGTGGCGCCATGGTCGGCGACCATATTGAGGGCGGGCCAGCAACACAAATACAGAACGTGCAGCGCTGCGTGACGCAGAATTTTTATGAAAACCGGGCAGTCGCCTACAACGTGATTTACGAATTTGGCGGCAAGCAATACTCGGTGCAGATGCCCCATGACCCGGGTCCCACAGTGCAGTTGCAAGTGACACCAGTGGGCGCGAGTACTCAAATGGCAGCGCCCCCGGCGACTGTGACTTATGCGCAGCCGGTGTATGAACAACCCGCTTATATGGTTGCACCACCGGTCTATCAAGGGTATTACCGGCAGGACTATTACCAACCTAACTATGTGTTGCCGTTTGCTCTGGGAATGAGCTTTGGTTACTGGGGCGGCTATCGGGGACACGGGCACTGGCGTTGATCTTGCTTCAGTCCGCTGATACTGTTTGGAGTGCATTGCTATGAAAGCCGTTTTCGCAACCATTGTTTTGTCATTGCTGTCCGCCATCGTGGGCGTCTTTTCCATCACGGAGCTTTGCGCCAAGGCCAGGTCCCTGGAAGGCTCGAATGCGGGCGTTCGCGCGACTGCAAGAGATGTCGATCCGATGTATCCAAGGCAAAAAATCCAGCAGTGGGTGAATCATTGAGTCAGGGCGCTTGCAAAGACGCCATGACCAGGGAAAATCCGTTGGGACTGGTCACAAAATCCATTGTTGCCTTGATTGTCGTGTTGGCTGCAACATGGGTGCAGGCGGCAGGATTGGCTGACATCACCAGCAGCGATGCCAGTGCGGGAGTCAGGGAGGCCTTAAGTAAGGGCGCCAAATACGCCGTGACTTCGCTGGGCAAGGAAAACGGCTTTCTTGGCAACAGCAAAGTCAAAATCCTGTTGCCAGATTCACTGAAAAATGTGGAACGGGCAATGCGCACTTTCGGCATGGAAAAGCAAGCTGACGAGCTTATCGGTACCATGAATCACGCGGCCGAAGCCGCGGTCGCCGAGGCCGGTCCGATACTGGCGGATTCGATCAGGAAAATGTCGGTCAAAGACGCCAAGGACATTCTCACCGGCGGTGACGACAGCGTCTCACTTTATTTCAGGCAAAGCTCTGGTGATGCCTTGACCCGCAAGTTCATGCCAATCGTCAAGGGCGCTACGCAAAAACTGAAACTTCGCGATCAATACAACAATTTCGCTGGCAAAGCCGCCAGCGTTGGCCTGCTCGACCAAAAGGATGCCGATCTGGATACCTATGTCACTCGTAAAAGTCTGGATGGACTTTTTGTGATGATCGCCGAGCAGGAAAAAACCCTGCGCACAAATCCGCTGGGCGCGGGCAGCGACTTGCTGAAGAAGGTTTTTGGCGCGCTCTAAGGCTGACCAAGCGCTGGACCTGCGCGCCCTGCTTGCTATCTTGCTTGGCGTCGCCTTGGGGTCGCTGGATACGGCCATCGCCAACACCGCGTTGCCGGCCATCGCGGCCGATCTGCATGCACCACCAGCTGCATCGATATGGGTCATCAACGCCTATCAGTTGGCGGTGGTGGCAAGCCTGCTGCCGCTGGCCGCGCTTGGTGACTTACTGGGTCCCCGGCGAGTCTTTGTTGGCGGCCTGGCGTTTTTTACAGCTGCATCGCTGGCTTGCGCCTTTGCCAATACCTTGCCCGCGCTGGCCGTCGCGCGTGCGCTGCAAGGCCTGGGTGCAGGCGGAATCATGAGCGTCAACATCGCACTGATTCGCCAGATCTATCCGGCGTCGCGCCTGGGACGTGGTGTCGGGTTGAACGCACTGGTGGTCGGTGTGTCATTTGCGCTGGGGCCTACCACCGCGTCGTTGTTGCTTTCGGTCGCCGCCTGGCCGTGGCTGTTCGCCATCAATGTGCCGTTGGGACTGATCGCGCTGGCCTTCGCCCTGGCGGCGCTACCGGACGCGCCGCGCCGCGGCCATGGCTTCGATCCGATAGCAGCGCTGCTCACTTCCCTGACCTTTGCGACGCTGATGCTGGCTCTGGGCGCCGCCGCACAACGAGAGGCCTGGCCGCTGGTGCTGCTGCCACTGGTCATCGCCACTGCAAGCGGCCGCTTGCTATTGCGACGCCAGGCCGGCCACCCAGCCCCGATGCTGCCGGTAGATTTGTTGCGCCGGCCCATGTTTGCCCTCTCCACGGTGACATCCATCTGCTCGTTCGCGGCACAGGGTCTGGCCTTTGTTTCGCTGCCGTTCTACTTCGAGGAAGTGTTGCACCGCAATCCGGTCGAAACCGGCTTTCTGATGACGCCGTGGGCGATTGTGGTGGCACTGGCGGCACCGATCGCCGGACGGCTGTCCGACCGCTACCCGCCAGCACTGTTGGGTGGCGCGGGTCTGGCAATTTTGAGCCTGGGCATGGTCTCGCTGGCTCTGTTGCCGCTCGATCCGAGTGCGCTCGACATCGTGCTTCGCATGGCGCTGTGCGGCGTCGGCTTTGGCATGTTTCAATCCCCCAATTTGAAAGCGTTGATGGCAAGCGCGCCGACAGAACGCAGCGGCAGCGCCAGTGGCGTGATTGCCATGGCGCGCCTGCTCGGCCAGACGCTGGGCGCAGCTTTGGTGGCCCTTTGTTTTGGTCTGCTGGGTGCTCCAGGTCCAACCTGGGCCCTGGGGCTGGGTGCTGCATTTGCCGGATTGGCTTCGATGGCGAGCCTGGCACGGCTTTGGGCGCGCTGAACAAATTCAAATGGTTAGCGTAGGCTAGCGGGTCTCGATAGGCGTCGCACACACTGACTGAGCGGCACTCAGCAGTTGTCCACGTGCATCCTGCACCCAACCCATGACGCGCAAACGCTGCACCAGGGCACCTTGCGCAATGCTCAGCGGGCGTAGCTCGCGAAAGATGACTAGCCCGCTGTTGGTCTGTTCATCGGGTTTGGCCCAGGTGGAAACCAGCACGTTTCTGACCAGATTTTTTTCCGACTGCGCGCCCTCCACACCAGCCGGCAGGGTCTCCACCAGCAGCAACCATGCCGTAAGTGGCATCGAAGGCTGCGCTTTGTCAGAGATTTTGAGTTCGATGGTGGCACCGACATAGGCGCCAACGCTCAAGCCGTGCGCCACCTGCAGTTGGTAGGTTGGCTTGCCGAGCACCGGGGTCGTCGTGACGAAAGAGGTCGCAGGGGTAGCTTGCCCCAAGGTGTCAAGGCGAATCTGCGCCTCCCGGATGGCTGCCGCTGACAGGGGTGCTTCATCACCCTGCGCGCTGGGCACGATCCAGTCGATCGTCATCGCCTGCGCAGCGGGTCGGGTTGTTTGCGGCTCACTCCAACAAGCGGCACAGTCAGCGCTGATGAAGTGTTCAACCAGCAGCAGCGGGGTCGCTTGGCCATCGCTGGCGCAAAAAGACTGTCCCAAGGCACCGTTGGCGGTGCCGACAGTCAGAACCGCCCATAGCAAAACACATTTCATCAAGCACTTCCCGCAAAACCTCCATGTTGTCAGATATTTAAAACCGGGGTGCCTGCTACGGAAACCACCCAAATATTGCGCCGGATCAACAAAACACCTGCGAGCCGAATTGTTGGACCTCATTTTGGGGAAGAATCGCGAGGATATCGTGGCAAATCCGGTCATGCGGGGCTGTCCCAGGCAGCTCGCAATGTGATAATCATTTGGGTGCTGCCGCACCGATCTGATAAATGCGTCCAATCAATCTCAAGGTCAAAGTCAGCATCTACCTGTTCATTACACTCTCGGTAGCGACGGTTTTGTTCGCGCTGTTTGTGCTGAAGCATCAACAGGAGGATCTGCAGAACGTGGCTTCCAGGCATGTGACGCAAATTTCAGAGATGGTGATCGCCAGCACCCGATATACGATGCTGGTGAACAAGCGTGACATCGCCGAGAAGATCATTGAAGATATCGGCAATCAGAAAGGCATAGAGCGATTGCGGGTGATCAGCAAGGACGGCACCATCATTCATTCAAACCACAAGGCCGAAATTGGATATACGGTTGAACAAAAGGATCAGCCGTGTATTCAGTGTCATCAAACCAGCAAGCCGCTGGAGCAAGTCCCGGATGAGAAGCGTTGGGGAATATTTGAAAGCCCCATGGGGCACCGGGTTCTGACCACCATGCATGCGATACGCAATGAGCCCTCATGTTCTTCGGCTTCCTGTCATGAACATCCTGCCAGGCAATCGGTACTTGGCATCGTGGATATTGCCTATTCACTTGATGAGATCGACCAGTCCATGAGGGGCCACGCCATTCATATCATCAGCATTTCGGTCGTCTTCATTCTTCTGTTTTCTGTCAGTATCGGAGTTCTCCTGCAGCGCCTGATATATGTGCCCTTGAAAGACCTGGAGGCTGGCGCCTCAAAAATATCTTTCGGAAAGTTCGATCATTCCATTCCGGTGCGCAGCAATGATGAATTCGGCCGTGTTGCTGGCTCGTTCAACCATATGACCGCAGCGCTAAGCCAATCGCGCTCGGAGATGCAGGAAATGTTGCAAACCCTGGAATTGAAAGTGATGGAGAGAACCAAGGAACTGATGGCCGCCAAGGCCGAGGTTGCGCAAGGCGAAAAGCTGGCATCCATCGGGGTGCTGGCCTCTGGCATTGCGCATGAATTGAACAATCCGCTGACCGGTGTGCTTACTTTTACTTCGCTGATGCGTAAGAAGGTTGTGGAAGGCAGTGAGGATGCCGACGATCTGGATTTGGTTATCCGCGAGACCAAGCGGTGTGCCAGCATCATCAGGCGACTGCTTGATTTTGCAAGGGAAAAAGTGCCAGTCAAGGGATATTTCAACCTCAACCAAGTGATTCTGGACACCGTGCACTTTGTCGAACGTCCGGCTTCGTTGCAACAGATAGAGATCACCACCAATCTTGATCCAGGCTTGCCTCAGGTCTGGGGTGATGCCGACCTGATCAAACAGGTTGTCATGAATTTGTTGGTCAATGCCCAACAGGCCATTGCGGCCAGAGGAAGCATTCTTGTGGAAAGCCGCCCCTACACTGCTGGCGACCCAGCCAATTCTGCGGTGGAATCTTTTCCTATGGCCGAAATAGCGGTCTCGGACACCGGTTGCGGAATACCGCAAGCCAATCTCCAGCGGATCTTTGACCCGTTTTTTACCTCAAAGGAAGTAGGTAAAGGAACAGGGCTGGGTTTGTCGGTGAGCTATGGCATTGTCAAGGCCCATGGTGGGAGGATCGATGTCGAAAGTGTCGTTGGCTCAGGTACAACTTTCCGTATCCACCTTCCCATTGCACCTTTTGACGAAGCCCAACCCAACGCGGGCAAGAGAACCACATGAGCACAAGAATACTGATCGTTGACGACGAAGAGATAGTCATCCGGAGCTGTCTGCGCATACTCGGTGACAGCAGTTTTGTAGTTGACACCGCACAGGATGGCTTTGAGGCCTTGAGGAAGGTCGAGGAAACCGAATACGACATCCTGATTCTCGACATCATGATGCCAAAAATGGACGGCCTGGAAGTCTTGCAGGACGTCAAGGAAAGGCATCCTGACACCGACGTCATCATGATGACTGGCCTGTCCGAGATTCAGACCGCGGTCAAGGCAATGAAGCTGGGCGCCTTTGACTATTTGTCCAAGCCCTTTGATCCTGATGAACTCAGGCATGTGGTGGACCGCGCACTGGAGCGACGGCACTTGCTGCGGGAGAACCGCAATCTCAAAAGCGAGGTGAGTTCCAAGTACCGCTTCGAGAACATTATTGGTTCGAGCCCGCAGATGCAGGCTGTCTTCGGTCTGATTGCCAAGTGTGCACCAACCAATAGCACTGTGCTGATCACTGGCGAGAGCGGGACCGGCAAGGAAATGATTGCCCGTGCCATTCACTACAACAGCTTGCGAAAGGACCAGCCGTTTGTCACTGTCGACTGCAATACGCTCAGCGAGAACCTGCTGGAAAGTGAATTGTTCGGGCACGTCAAGGGCTCGTTTACCGGAGCCGTGGCGAATAAGCGCGGCATGTTCGACATCGCCAACAACGGCACCATGTTCCTTGATGAATTCGGCAATATCCCCTTGTCAACCCAGGCCAAGTTGCTGCGCGTCATTCAGGAACGCGAATTCAGGGCAGTGGGCAACACCAACACCCAGAAAACCAACGTCAGACTTGTGACAGCGACCAACAAGGATCTCAAGGCGATGGTGGCGCAGGGATCATTCCGTGAAGATCTCTATTACCGGATCAACGTCTTTCCCATCCATTCTCCGGCGCTGCGAGAGCGCCGCGACGATATCCCGGCGCTGGCGTTTCACTTTGTCAGGATTTTTTGCAATGAACTGGAAAAGCCGGTGGCCGAAATATCTGAAGGAGCGATGAGTCTGTTGATGAACTATGGCTGGCCCGGCAACGTGCGCGAACTCGAAAATACGATGCAACGCGCCGTGATTCTTACGTCTGACAACATCATCCGCCAAGCCCATCTGGCAAACATCATCGACATGTCACCGCGACTGGATCTGGAAGTGCCGCGAACCAGCGACGAACTCAAGCGGATAAAAAAAATCGCCAGGGAGAAGTCGGTGGAAGAAATCGAGAAGTTGTTTATTCAGGAGACGCTCAAGAGAAACGCCTCCAATGTCACCAAAAGCGCTGAGGACACCGGCATGCAACGCGCCAACTTTCAGGCCCTCATGAAGAAATACAGCATTCGGGTTCGCGACACAGAATTCGACCCTGGCGACCCTGAATCGACATGATTTGACTGCGCCGGACGAGGCGCCCATGGCCTCGTTGCCAGTGCTCAGGAAGTCGTGCCTGTTTCTTCAACCTCGTCTTCGACTTCCTCAAAGCCCGTGATCATTGCCTTGAAATGGGCCGAAGGCGTGTGGCCGAGGCTGGCCAGGTAAATATGCACGATGATGAATCCGCTGAACAAAATGAACAGCAGAACGTGCACCGTATCCACAACGCGCACGCCGCCAAGCATGTCCACCACAGATGAAAAGCGCGTGACGTCCCACAACAGCACACCGGTGAAGAACATGATGGGTACCAGCAGCATCATGATGATCTGGTACATCATGCTTTGCAGGGGATTGAATTTGCGATAGGCGCTGGGGTGATGCGGGTTGGGCTCACCGCGGAAGATGCCATAGCCATAAAACTGCATTTGTCGAAAGCTTGCGCGAAAATATTTCATCGGACTCAGTTCGGGGTGATAGACCTTGATCTTGTCCGAGAACAAATAAAACCCAAGCCAGATAAAAAAATTGGCGATCAGTACGAAGCCAATCCAGTTGTGTGCCACGACAGCAGTTCTGAATGACATTAGCTGGAACAAATCAAGATACCTGATTTGCACTCCGCTGGCAATCAACAGAACAAAGCCGATGGCATTGGTCCAGTGCCATACCCTGACTGGAAGCGGGTGAATATACAGTTTGTTCATGACTTGTTCCTGCTATTTTGAGACTTCGCCTGCAGTGCCGTGGCCATCTTCTGCAACCCGGGCGCCGGTTTGGGATAGTGCGGCTGCCTTCTCGGCTTCAAGTTTGTCGCGCACACTTTTGAAGAGTCGCTTGATGGTCATGTGTACCAGCGGCACACTGACAGCACCCAGCAAAACCAGAACCAGCAAGACATCGAGCAGCTTGATCCGGGTGCTGCCAATGGCATAAAAGCCGCGCACTGAGTCCATCGAAGTCAGTGAATTCAGTACATCTTTTTGGATGCCATGGCGCAGCGGCCTGCCGTCCGGACCAGCGATCGTCAGCGTGACACTTTGAAAGGCAGCAGCGCCCTCTTTGTGGCAGGTGTCGCAGTCTTTGATGGCTCTGGACTTGTCACTTAACTGATGTGCCTCGACTCCGGAACGCACCTCCAGACGACCGCGCAACACTGTTTTGCCATTGCCGCCATCCTGGTTGAATTCTTTCAGCAGGCTCCAGAGCGCCCTTTCATCCAGACCCACGTCTTTCTCATCGACGGCATCGGTCCGTTTTTCAAACTTCGGTACGCCGGTTTTTTCTGCAATCTGCCGTTTTGCCGCACCATCGTAGAGTCTGAGGTTGACGCGGCGCTGCGCATCTGGTGCATGACAGACCGGGCATGAGATCGCCTCAAAGTGGCGTGCGGTATTGGGCAACCAGTCTTTATGCTGATTGACCGCCTCTTTGTGGCACGACAGACAGGCTTCCTTGACGCCATCACCCATCGAAGCCGCTTTTACGTTGTGGGCCTGGTGGCAACCGGCACACAGCGGAGCGCTGATCCCCTTGGCAATGCGCTCTTGACCATGCACGTCCTTGGAATAAGCTTTGAAGATTTCTTCGTGGCACCTGGCACATGGCGTGGCGTTGATCGCTTCAACAATTTTTGCCGAGCGAACGGTATGCGGATTGTGGCAGTCCGAGCACATGGGCGCCTTCTTGCTGCCCTCCTTGATGAGTGCGGCGTGGACGCTGTCTTCATATTCGGTGAATTTTTTCTTGTGGCAGGTACGGCAACTCTCTTTCATGGAGAGTGAGAAGTCCCGCTTGCTCTTGATGGCCGTCTTTGTCTTACCATGGGTTTTGGCGTCCAGATTGGAGTGGCAGTCTTCGCAACTGGTGCCGTTATGCATCGAATCGACGTACCCCTGGGTGGATACTTGCAAGGAAAGAGTCTCGCCGCTTTCGAGCTTTTTCTCCAGCCCCGCCTTGTCATGGCACGTCAGACAGGCGAGGTCTTCCTTGGCCAGTGCATTGCCCTCGGCACGCACCTCCATGCCTGCCAACCCAAGTAACAACGCAACCATACCAGCCAGCACCACGCTCTTTGGACGTAACGCACTCATGCTTTTTCTCCTTCTTCAAACTGGCTCGCCTGGCTGGATTGCCTTTGGGCCAAAACTGAATTCCGTGCTTCTCAATTTCTATTGGATGCAGACGCCCCGCGCATTTTGGTCGCAACGCAAGGCCCACCTTTTATGCAGCATCGCTCCGTTCGCGGCATTGATGACAGCGTCCGGATCAACCGGTTTGGCCAGATAGTCGTAAGCCCCCAAGGTAACTGCCTCCTTGGCTGACTCGACCGTTGGATAGCCCGTGATGATGATCACCTCGCTCTCCGGCCAACGACCCTTTATCGTCTTGAGGACAGCCATGCCCTGCATTCCAGGCATGCGCAAGTCGAGCAGCACAACATCAAATATATGTTGCTCCATTACTCGCAATGCCTCGTTTCCATTGAAGACCATTTCGACATTGCAGTGCTCACTCGCCAAAACCCTCTCATGACTTCGCCTTACGGCTTCGTCATCATCGATCACTAGGATTTTGGTTTTTTCAATCATTTTGACCACCTCATGTCTTATCGCACACTCCTGTTTAGCAAACCCTATGCCACTTGCCGAAATGAGTAAAAATCCTGTTCTCTATCAACAACTTAGCTGATAGTTTGGGTTGCTCACCGGGGTCCACTGGCGACTGTTCTTGCTGGCCAAAGTACAAAATTTGTATACACATTTCAGCAGAAAGAAATAATTTCCCGCTAAATCAACGGGATACGGTGCTGGTGAAGCAGTATTTTTTATATGCAGGAGCAGGAAGCTTTGCGCCGCAGAAATGCGTGCAAGGAGCACCAGGGCGTTGAGCCAAAGAAGAGAAAATGGGTCACTTATAGCTGCGGGCGTCCTCGATCACCTTGCCATCATTGGGCAGGCTTCCGGGTAGCTGAAACTCAACATCACCCCTGAGCTTGGTGATGTCGCGGATGGCCTCGCCAATCTTGATGGCAAGTGCATCGGGACCACCGCACGCCGTTTCGACCTTCAGCGTCATTGAATCGTTGGCCATTTCGCCAGTGACAACAAGACGCGCTCGCGCCACTTCCGGGAATCGTCTGACGATATCGGCAACCTGTCCGGGATGCACGAACATGCCGCGGATTTTGGTGGTCTGGTCAGCCCGTCCCATCCAGCCCTTGATGCGGGTGTTGGTGCGCCCGCTGGGGCAAGGTCCCACCAGCACGGCTGACAAGTCGCCGGTTCCAAAACGAATCAACGGATAGTCGGGGTTGATGGTCGTCACGACCACTTCACCCACTTCGCCCGGTGCCACCGGGTCGCCAGTGCCGGGTCGCACAATCTCAAGAATAACCCCCTCGTCGAGGACCAGACCTTCGCGTGCCTCGGTCTCATAGGCAATCGAACCGAGATCCGCTGACGCGTAGCACTGATAGCCGGCGATGCCGCGCTCGGCAAACCAGTCGCGCAAGGACGGCGGAAACGCTTCACCGCCAAACATTGCCTTTTTTACACTGGGCAACGCCACGCCCATGTCGAACGCCTTGTCAACAATGATTTTCAGAAAGCTCGGGGTGCCGATGTAACCGGCAGGATTCAGCTCTGCCATGGCCTGGACTTGTTGTTCGGTCTGCCCGGTGCCACCGGCAAACACGGTACAACCCAAGGCATGAGCACCGGACTCCATCATGGAGCCGGCCGGAACAAAGTGATAGCTAAAACAGTTGTGAATCAATTCACCCGGACGAAACCCGGCGGCGAAAATGGCACGCGCCATGCGCCAATAGTCTTTCGCCGCGCCCTCGGGCTCATAGATTGGGCCAGGGCTGGAGAAAATGCGAGGCATTTTTGCACCGTAGCGAATGGCACTGAAGCCACCAAAAACATCATCTCCAAGCAATCGCCGTTGCCGTTCATGCAATTCATTTTTGCGAATCACCGGTAGTTTGGCCAGGGCTGCTCGTGTTGTGATGGTTCGTGCATCAATTCCGCGCAGAGACTCGGAAAATGCGGTTGAACTGGCTTGCGCGTGGGCGATCTGGGCCGACAAAGCTGAAATCAGAGCCGCTTCGCGTTCAGCGCTGTCGCGCGTTTCCAACGTGTCAAAGAAGCGTGCCCCCACACTGGTCACGGTTGCGCTCCTCATGCCAGCCACCGCTTTCTGCGCTTGTAGCTCTTCACATCCTTGAAGCTCTTGCGCTCGCCAC
>JANXLW010000288.1 GCA_025354965.1 Betaproteobacteria bacterium | reverse complement strand
CAGCACCAGGCGGTCCACCTCGGTCATCAAGTCGCCAAACACACTGCCCTGTCCGCAGCCAGTGGTAACCACCCGCTTGGACGTGCGCGCTTCAATGTCCGATATTCCCTGGCGCGTTTTTACAGCAGCCGCGCCTACATCCCAGTCGACGGTGATGGATTGCACTTCGTCGACCGATTGCACCAGCCGCTGGTTGCGCAGAAAACCCAGCACCAGCAACTCCGGCCGAGCACCCAGGGTCATCAGCGTTACCAGCTCGCGCTTGTCGACATAAACAGTCAACGCCCGCTCTGCCGGAATGGAGACGGTGTCGAGCTCGCCAAACTCATTGACGGCCCTGACCTCGCGCGTCAGGGGCGCACGGGCCCGGGTCAGATATGGCAACAAGGCGTTCAGGATTTCCTGGCAGGCGTTGCAGCAGATGGAGCGGCGCCTGGGGTCGCGGTCGATACTGCAGCAGGAGGGTTCGCAGTGTAAACAAAAGGCCCGGGGTCGACACACGAACTGGCCGTCGCAGAGGGCTTGGCTTTCTTGTAATAAGCCGCCACCCGGTCCTGCGCTTTGCACAGCTGGTAGCCGTCGACCTTGCCACTCCAGGCGGTCTTGGCCGCTGCCTCTGCCGCTTTGGCTTTGGCTTCATCTGACAAAGCCGGCAACTTGGCCAACGCAGCGCTTGCAATCAAGAGTGCGTTGGTGGCAAGGAATAGATTTTTCAAGGAAATTTTCATACAGGTATTCTCAAGCTTGAACGGTTTGACCGGAAACCGGCGTCGGCGATCGTTGGGCCGGTAGCTTGCCGCTCTGGATGTCATCGAGCCACAGCGCATGGTGTTCCCTGGCCCAGGTTTCATCTACAAACCCCGTCTTCATGCCCTGGTAAGCACCCTCAGTGCCGACGGTGCCCAGATAAATGTGGCCGATGAACATCACCAGCATCAGAATATTGCTTACCGCATGCACCATGTGCGCCATCTGCATGGTACTGCGCTCGTAGACCAGGCCCGGCAACAGCTTGTCCATCAGCAGGCCTGATGCCACGACGATCAATCCCAGTACAAACACCCCACCCCAAAAGACCAGCTTCTCGCCGCCGTTGAAGCGCCCCGATTTGACTTCATCGCCCCCCAACATGCCACCGCCCTTGAGCAGCCAACTCAAGTCGCCCCGGGCCGGCACGTTGTCGCGTATGAAAGTCGCAATCACGATCAGCAGAGACACAGTAAACACAGGTCCAACAAAATTGTGTAGATTTTTTAGCACAAAGGCTAACCAACCAAACAAGGCGGTGCCGATGACCGGCAGCAGGAAGAATTTGCCGAAAGCCATGACCACGCCAGAAATCGCCATCACAACGAAGGCTGTCGCATTCGTCCAATGTGCCACACGCTCAAACGGTGTGAAGCGCTCAACCACGCGGCCGGTGGGTTTGCCGTGCAGCTTGATAGCGCCCACGCGCCAGTAAAACAGCGCAATTGCAGCCAATACCATCAACAGCAACGCGCCGCCATAGGGGATGATGACCTTGTTGCGAACCTGGCGCCAGGCTTCACCCGCATTACTCAAACGCGAACCCGGATACTGCACAAAGGGCTGAATCAGATTGCCCGCTTCAGGCGCTTCCGATTTGGGCAGGCTGCTGTAGCCGGTGACACCGGCGCCAACCTGGCGCCACATCGGCGCGTTGTTGCCGGGCTGAACCTGGACCCGTTCACCATTGTTCTGCGCCGCATAACCGGGCTCGGCGCTGGCATCGGGCTTCACATCGAGAATATTGAGGTTCTTGATGGCGGTCGCATCAGGCGGCGTCGCCGCTAACACCGGAGCGTCGACAACGGGTGGTTTGCTTTGCGCCATGGCGCCGCCTGCCAGCAGGACCAGCATCAGGGCAACAGGTAAGCCTTTGTTCATCCGGAGCCTCCAACTCAGTTCATTTTGCTGTAGTCGTTTTGCCCACGCTGGGTACGGGCTTTCATGTGCGACTCCCAGCTGGTCTTGTCGCCCTGCTTCCAGTCGGCATCGGCAAACGCTTTGCCGGTACCGTTGTAAGGCGCGATGTCTTTCGTGACGGTACCCTGCGTCTGCGGCTTCTCGCCGCAAGCAACAAGTAACGCGGCCACGGCAACTACCCACCCTGCGTGCCTCATGATTTCGCTCCTTCGGGTGGTGCGACCACGCCCGCTTGTCCCGCTTGTTTGGAACCGTACGCGGTGCCCCAGCCCCAGACTTCGGCGCCTTTGCCGCGTTTGAGCACACGGTTGCGGAAAATATCAGCCACCACATCGCCATCACCGGCGATCAAGGCCTTGGTCGAGCACATTTCGGCACACAACGGCAGCTTGCCCTCGGCCAGGCGGTTGCGGCCATATTTTTCGAACTCGGCCTGACTGCCGTTGTCCTCCGGGCCACCAGCACAGAAAGTGCACTTGTCCATCTTGCCGCGCACGCCAAAAGTCCCCTGCGACGGAAACTGCGGCGCACCAAACGGGCAAGCATAAGCGCAGTACCCGCAGCCAATGCAGACGTCCTTGTCGTGCAACACCACGCCTTCGTCGGTGCGATAGAAACAGTTCACCGGACAAACCGCCATGCATGGCGCGTCGCTGCAATGCATGCAGGCCACCGAAATCGATTTTTCACCCGGCACACCGTCGTTGAGGGTGACCACACGGCGGCGATTCACGCCCCAGGGCACCTCGTGCTCGTTCTTGCAGGCGGTGACGCAACCGTTGCACTCGATGCAACGCTCAGCGTCACAGATAAATTTCATTCGTGCCATTTTTTTCTCCTCAGGCTTTTTCGACGTTGCAGACCGTGGTCTTGGTCTCTTGCATCATGGTCACGCTGTCATAACCGTAAGTGGTTGCGGTGTTGATGGCCTCGCCACGCACGACCGGTGCCGCGCCGTTGGGGTAATAGGCCAGCATGTCAGCGCCCTGCCAGCGACCCGAGAAATGGAATGGCATGAACACGGTGTCGGGTCCGACACGCTCGGTGACCATGGCCTGCACATTGAGGCGCGCCCCGGTGGGGGTCGAGACCCAAGCCCGCTCGCCATTGCGAATACCCTTGTCGGCCGCCACCTTGGGGTTGATCTCGATGAACATCTCCTGCTGCAACTCGGCCAGCCAGGGGTTGGATCGGGTCTCCTCGCCGCCACCTTCATATTCCGTCAGTCGCCCCGAAGTCATGATGAACGGAAATTTCTCGTGCACCTTGTCGGCAACGTTTTTCTGCTGCACCGTCTTGTACAGCGTCGGCAAGCGCCAGAACGCCTTCTTGTCGTCGTGCGTCGGGTACTTGGCTACCAGATCGGGCCGGATGCCGTACAAGGGTTCGCGGTGCTGCGGAATCGCGTCCGGAAAGTTCCACACCACGGCACGCGCCTTGGCGTTGCCAAAGGGATGGCAGCCATGCCCCTGCATCACCACACGCTGGATGCCGCCCGACATATCGGTCTTCCAGTTCTTGCCTTCAGCGACCAGTTTCTCGGCATCGGTAAGGTCATCCCACCAGCCCAGTTTCTTCAGCAACACATGATCGAATTCGGGGTAGCCAGTGGTGATGTCGGCACCTTTGGAGTACGAGCCATCCTCGGCCAGCAGGCTCTTGCCATCACGTTCCACGCCAAAGTTGGCGCGAAAATTACCGCCGCCTTCCATCACGTGCTTGGAGGTGTCGTACAGGTTGGGGGAGCCCGGGTGCTTCAGCGCTGCGGTGCCATAGCAGGGCCATGGCAGACCGAAGTAGTCACCGGTAAAGTCGTACCCGGTTTGCTTGTCCTTGCCGCCCTTGGCCTTGAGCGTTTTCACGTCGAACAGATGCATGTTGCGCATGTGGGCTTGCAAACGCTCCGGGCTTTGTCCGGTGTAGCCGATGGTCCACACCGATGCGTTGATTTCGCGCAGTATGTCCTCTGGCACCGGCTCATTCATGCCATGAACTTTTTGCATTTTGTAATTTTTTGACAGCTCTTTGCCAAAACCAAGCTTGTCGGCGAACTGCTGCATGATCATGTGATCGCTGCGACTTTCCCACAGTGGCTCGATCACTTTTTCGCGCCATTGCAAGGAACGATTGGACGCGGTCACCGAGCCACTGGTTTCAAACTGGGTGGCTGCCGGCAACAAGTAGACCGAGCGGTTCGGATTCAGATCTTCCGGTTTGCCCGGCATCGCTGCCATCGCCGCCGTGGCCGAGGGATAGGGGTCCACCACCACCAGCAAATCGAGCTTGTCCATGGCGCGCTTCATTTCCAGACCGCGGGTTTGGGAGTTGGGTGCATGGCCCCAATAGAACACGCCGCGCAGGTTGGAGTCCTGATCAATC
>JANXLW010000275.1 GCA_025354965.1 Betaproteobacteria bacterium | reverse complement strand
CGCCGCCGCCCTCGCTTTCGGCCTGGACAAAAACGAAAAGGGCGACCGCAAGATTGCCGTCTACGACCTGGGTGGTGGCACTTTTGACGTCTCTATCATCGAGATCGCCGATGTCGATGGCGAAAAACAATTCGAAGTACTCTCCACCAACGGCGACACATTCCTAGGCGGTGAAGACTTTGACCAGCGCATCATCGACTTCATCATTGCCGAGTTCAAAAAAGACCAGGGCGTCGATCTGGGCAAAGACGTGCTCGCGCTGCAGCGCCTGAAAGAAGCTGCCGAGAAGGCCAAGATTGAGCTCTCCAGCAGTGTCCAAACCGACATTAACCTGCCCTACGTGACTGCTGACGCCTCCGGCCCCAAGCACCTGAGTATCAAGCTCTCGCGCGCCAAGCTTGAGTCCTTGGTGGAAGAATTGATCGAGCGCACCATTGCGCCGTGCCGCACCGCCATCAAGGATGCCGGCGTCAGCGTCGCCGACATCCACGATGTGATTCTGGTGGGCGGCATGACCCGCATGCCCAAGGTACAGGAGAAGGTCAAGGAATTGTTCGGCAAGGAGCCGCGCAAGGACGTGAATCCGGACGAAGCAGTTGCCGTTGGTGCCGCAATTCAAGGCCAGGTGCTGTCGGGCGACCGCAAGGACGTTCTTTTGCTCGACGTGACACCACTGTCTTTGGGCATTGAAACCCTGGGTGGTGTCATGACCAAGATGATCACCAAGAACACCACCATTCCGACCAAGTTTGCGCAGACCTTCTCGACTGCTGACGACAATCAGCCGGCCGTCACGATCAAGGTATTCCAGGGTGAACGCGATATCGCCGTCGGCAACAAAATGCTGGGCGAGTTCAATCTGGAAGGGATTCCGCCATCGGCCAGAGGCACGCCGCAAATTGAAGTTTCATTTGACATCGACGCCAACGGCATTTTGCACGTCGGCGCGAAAGACAAAGGAACCGGTAAAGAGAACAAGATAACCATCAAAGCCAACTCCGGTCTAACCGAAGCAGAGATTCAACAAATGGTGAAAGATGCTGAACTCAATGCCGCCGATGACAAGAAGAAGCTCGAGTTGGTGCAGGCCAGGAACCAGGCTGATGCCAGTGTTCATAGCGTCAAGAAGAGTCTGACCGAATACGGTGACAAACTCGATGCCGGCGAGAAGGAAAAAATTGAAGCTGCCATCAAGGAACTTGAAGACGCGCTCAAAGGCGACGACAAGGCAGCCATTGAGGCAAAGAGCACTGCTTTGATGACCATCAGCCAAAAGCTGGGTGAGAAGATGTACGCCGACATGCAAGCAAAGCAAGCTGCTGAAGCCGCCGCCACTGGCGATGGCAATACAGCCGGTGCGCAAGGAAACTCTGCCCACCCTGCCGACGACAACGTGGTCGACGCCGAAGTGAAAGAAGTCAAAAAGGGCTAAGCGCTTGCGCTGAACACTGATATCGGGCGCCGCTTTGAACACCTCCGGATGTTCAAAGCGGCGTTTGTGTTGAATCCAGGCACTGAAAGACCATGGCAAAAAGAGACTACTACGAGGTTCTGGGCGTTCCCAAAAACGCCTCCGACGAGGAAATAAAGAAGGCTTATCGGAAACACGCCATGAAGCATCACCCTGACCGCAATCAGGGCGACTCCTCCAAGGTGGCCGAGGACAAATTCAAGGAGTCCAAGGAAGCCTATGAAATGCTGTCGGACCCACAAAAACGTGCGGCTTACGACCAGCATGGTTTTGCCGGTGTTGACCCAAATATGCGCGGCGGTCCCGGTGCCGAAGGTTATGGTGGTTTTGCCGAAGCCTTCGGCGATATTTTTGGCGATATGTTTGGCCAGCAACGCGGTCGATCGGGTGGTGGCGGACGCCAGGTGTTTCGTGGCAGTGACCTGAGTTACGCCATGGAAGTGACGCTGGAAGAAGCGGCACGCGGCAAGGATGCCCAGATCCGAATCCCTAGTTGGGATGCCTGCGACGTTTGCCGCGGAAGCGGTGCCAAACCCGGCACGCAAGTCAAGACTTGCGGCACCTGTAGCGGTTCTGGCAACGTGCAGATGCGCCAGGGGTTTTTCAGTGTTCAGCAGACTTGCCCCACTTGTCGTGGCAGCGGCAAGGTGATTCCCGAGCCCTGCACAGCATGTCATGGACAGGGCAAGATCAAGAAGCAGAAAACGCTGGAAGTGAAAATCCCGGCCGGCATTGACGGGGGCATGCGCATTCGCAGCACCGGCAACGGTGAGCCCGGAACCAATGGCGGACCACCGGGCGATTTGTATATCGAAATCCGCCTGCAAAAGCATGATATTTTCGAACGCGATGGCGATGACATCCACTGCGCTGTGCCGATCAGCATCGTCACGGCCGCGTTGGGGGGCGAAATCGATGTGCCCACTCTGGCTGGCAAAGCGGCCATTGACATCCCCGAAGGCACGCAAACCGGCAAGCAGTTCCGACTCAGGGGCAAGGGCATCAAAGGCGTTCGCGCCAGCTACCCAGGCGATCTCTATTGCCACATCACGGTGGAGACCCCGGTCAAGCTGAGCGAACACCAACGCAAACTGCTTCGTGAACTCGATGAATCCCTAAAAAAAGGTGGCAACAAGCATCTGCCTAGCGGCGACAGCTGGACCAACCGGTTGAAAAACTTTTTCAGTTAATGTAGTTCGCTGGCACCAGAGGATGCGGCGCCCTTGAAACGCCGCTGGTGCATAGTAGGGCCCTTGCAACAACGCGCAGGCGAATCGCATGAGTGTCACCATTTCCTTTCTCGGCGGTGCCGGAACAGTTACGGGTTCCAAATATCTGGTGCGTCACGGCACCGAATGTTTGCTGGTGGATTGTGGTTTGTTCCAGGGCTACAAGCCATTGCGCCTGCGCAACTGGACGCCACTGCCGATAGTTCCAAACCAGATTGGGGCCCTGCTGCTGACGCACGCTCATCTGGACCACAGCGGCTACTTGCCACTGCTGGCCAGAGAAGGTTTCACCGGTCCGGTATACGCCAGTAGCGGCACGCGCGACCTGTGCCGCATCCTGCTGCCAGACAGCGGTCATATCCAGGAAGAGGATGCAGCGTTTGCCAACCGCCATGGTTTCTCCAGACATGCGCCTGCCATGCCGCTGTACACGCGTCAGGATGCGCTGGATTGCCTGCCACTGCTGAAGGCACATGACTTCGGTCTGACCTTTCAGCCGCTGCCCGGCTGGCGCGACACCTTCTCGCCCGCCGGGCATATTCTGGGTGCGGCCAGTGTGCTGCTGGAAGTGGCCGGGCGGCGCATTTTGTTTTCCGGCGATCTGGGTCGCCCGGATGATCTCATCATGAATCCGCCGGCCGCGGCTCCGGCCGCCGACACGGTGTTGATTGAGTCCACCTACGGTGACCGCCGGCACCCCAAAGAAGACGTGCTGGAAGAGCTAGGACCAGCCCTGCAAAAATTGGCCAGGCGTGGTGGCGTGGCCGTCATCCCGGTGTTTGCGGTGGGGCGTGCCCAGGCTTTGCTGCACGTCATTCACTTGCTCAAACTGCGCGGTGATATCCCGACCTCGTTACCCGTTTTCCTGGACAGTCCGATGGCCGTGCACACCACCCATTTGTTTGAACAGCACCAGGATCATCACCGGCTGAGCAGCAGTGAGACCCGCGCCTTGACGCACTCGGCCACCATGGTCAACAGCACCGATGAGTCGCGTGCCCTGGCAAGTCGGCACGGTCCGATGGTAATTCTGTCAGCCAGCGGCATGGCCACTGGGGGACGCGTATTGCATCACCTTGCACTGCGCGCTGGTGATCACCGCAACATGATCGTCCTGACCGGCTTTCAGGCACCCGGCACCCGCGGCGCGACACTGGCCAGTGGCGCCAAGTCAGTGCGAATTCATGGGCATGATGTGGAGGTCAAGGCCGAAGTAGTGCAATTGCAATCGGCCTCGGCGCACGCCGATTCCAACCAGCTTTTGGCGTGGTTACGCACCATGCCACAAGCCCCCGACCAGGTCTATGTGGTGCATGGCGAATTGAACGCGGCGGACGAGTTTCGCAAACGCATCGAGCGTGACTTGGGCTGGCGCGTCATCGTGCCGGAACACAGTTCAACGTGGCCGACCTGATCTAACTCCCTTGTCCCGGCGAACGCTTGTCGGCGCAAACCATCGCGACCAAGCTCACCTTCAAGGAATTGAAGCCAATCAGGCGTAACTCATTGCCAGCAGTCGCTGCCGCGCATTGGCATATTCGCGCTTCAGTTGCGCCACGTAGTCGGCTGTACTCTGAATTTGAGTGACGGCACCAATACCCTGGCCACAGCCCCAGATGTCTTTCCAGGCCTTCGACTTATCACCACCAAAGTCCATCTTGCTGGGATCACTCTGGGGCAGGTTGTCGGGGTCAAGGCCAGCGTTACGGATACTGGGCGCCAGATAGTTGCCATGCACACCGGTGAAGAGATTGCTGTAGACAATATCGTCTGAGCTGGAGTCCACAATCGCCTGCTTGTAGGCCTCTGAAGCCCGTGCTTCCTGGGTGGCGATGAAGGCGGAGCCAATATACGCAAAGTCAGCGCCCATGGCCTGCGCGGCAAGCACCGCGTCACCCGTGGAAATGGCACCGCTCAACACCAGTGGCCCGTCAAACCACTGACGGATTTCCTGAATCAATGCGAATGGGCTCTTGACGCCGGCGTGCCCCCCGGCACCCGCTGCCACCGCAATCAGGCCATCTGCGCCCTTCTCGATTGCCTTGTGGGCGTGCTTGTTGTTGATGATGTCGTGCAGCACCACACCACCGTATGAATGGGCGGCGGCATTGATGTCTTCACGGGCACCCAGGCTGGTGATGACGATGGGCACCTTGTATTTGACGCACAGCGCCATGTCGTGTTCCAGCCGGTCATTGCTCTTGTGCACAATCTGGTTGATGGCAAAGGGGGCTGCCGGTTTTTCTGCATGGGTCTGGTTGTAGCTTGCGAGCGCCTCGGTGATTTCGATTAGCCACTCTTCCAATAGTTCGGCCGGGCGCGCATTCAGTGAGGGCATGGAGCCGACAACGCCCGAGATACATTGGGCAATCACCAGTTTGGGGTTGCTGATGATGAACAGGGGCGATCCGATCACCGGAAACGGCAGATTGTTCAGGGGGGCAGGTAGCGTGGACATGGTTAGAAAGCGTCCAGCGCCAACGCCGTCACACACTCAGCGCCGTCGACGATGGCGTCGCGCGTTCCGGGTGCCTTGGTCAGCAGGTGGTCCGCATAAAAGCGTGCTGTCGTGATCTTGGCCCGCATGAACGCGACATCCGTTCCCTTCGTGATCTCTTCCTGCGCCACCAACAGCGCGCGCGCCAGTTGCCAGCCAGCCATCAAATTGCCGGCCAGCATGAGGTACGGCACACTGCCGGCAAAGACGGCGTTCGGGCTGGCCTTGGTGTTGCCTGTCACAAAGTCGACCACGTCGACAAACGCCTCACGCGCTGCCTTCAGTCGCTTGGCCACCGCCAGTGCATGGGTACTGCCACTCTTGACCAGCAGTATTTCGGTCGCTTCAATCTGAGCTGCCAGCGCCTTCGCGGCCTGGCCGCCATCACGCGAGGTCTTGCGCCCGACCAGATCATTGGCCTGAATGGCGGTAGTGCCTTCGTAGATAGTCAGAATCTTGGCGTCCCGCAGATACTGCGCGCAACCGGTTTCTTCAATGTAACCCATGCCGCCGTGCACTTGCACGCCCAGCGAAGTAACCTCCAGGCTCATCTCGGTGCTATAGCCTTTGATCAGTGGCACCATGAATTCATAGAAGGTCTGGTTCTGCTTGCGGGTATCGGCGTCGGGATGATGATGCGCCGCGTCAAAAGCCGCTGCCGCCACCGTGGCCATGGCGCGGCAGCCCTCGGTGTAGGCACGCATGGTCATCAGCATGCGCTTCACGTCAGGGTGATGGATGATGGCTGCACTGGCCATGATGGAACCGTCGACCGGACGGCTTTGCACCCGTTCTTTGGCGAATGTCACTGCAGTTTGATAGGCTCGTTCGGCGATGGCAATGCCTTGCACGCCGACGCCAAAACGGGCCGCGTTCATCATGATGAACATGTATTCGAGGCCGCGGTTTTCCTGCCCCACCAGGTAAGCCACGGCTCCACCATGGTCGCCGAATTGCAATACCGCCGTCGGGCTGGCCTTGATCCCCAGCTTGTGCTCGATGCTGACACAATGCACGTCATTGCGAGCACCCAGTGAGCCATCCTTGTTCACCATGAATTTGGGCACCACAAACAGGCTGATGCCCTTGACGCCTTCCGGCGCGCCGTTGACACGGGCCAGCACCAGATGGACGATGTTCTCGGCCATATCGTGTTCGCCCCAGGTGATGAACACCTTGGTGCCAAACACCTTGTGGCTGCCATCGGCTTGCGGCTCGGCCCGGGTGCGCACGGCGGCCAGGTCGCTGCCTGCTTGCGGTTCGGTCAGATTCATGGTGCCGGTCCACTTTGCGCTTACCAGGTTTTCCAGATAGATGGCCTTGAGTTCGTCGGAACCCGCGGTCAACAGCGCTTCAATGGCGCCGTCGGTCAGTAGCGGACACAGGGCAAAACTCATGTTGGCCGAGTTTTGCATTTCGCCACATGAGGCACCTATGGTCTTGGGCAAGCCTTGTCCGCCAAAATCCACCGGATGTTGCAGACCTTGCCAGCCCCCCTGCGCAAACTGCTGAAAGGCCTCCTTGAAACCCGGTGTCGCAGTAACCTTACCGTCGCGCCAGCTTGAAGGATTCTTGTCGCCCTCCCAGTTCAGTGGGCTGAGCACACCCTCGTTGAATTTTGCGGCTTCCTCCAGAACGGCTTGCGCAGTGTCAAAACCGGCGTCTTCAAAGCCTGGCAATTTTGCAATCCGCTCAATATCAGCCAGATATTTGATATTGAATAGCATGTCTTTGAGGGGGGCAAGGTAGCTCATGTCGAGTCTCCGGATAGGTCAAAAAGTGCGCACGCCCAACATTTCAAACGTGGTTGCAAAAAAAAGGGCATCGCAAACGATGCCCTTTTCTTGTCTGGATTACAACGCAGCAATCAGTTCGGGCACGGCCACAAACAGATCCGCCTCCAGCCCGTAGTCGGCCACACTGAAGATCGGCGCTTCCGGGTCCTTGTTGATCGCCACGATCACCTTGGAGTCCTTCATACCCGCCAAATGCTGGATGGCGCCGCTGATGCCCACCGCAATGTAGAGCTGAGGCGCCACGATCTTGCCGGTTTGGCCCACTTGCCAGTCGTTGGGCGCGTAGCCTGCATCCACTGCAGCACGGCTGGCACCAATGGCGGCGCCGAGTTTGTCGGCCAATGGCGTCAGGATGTCGGTGAACTTGTCGTTGGAGCCCAGTGCCCGCCCACCGGCGACGATGATCTTGGCCGCAGTCAGTTCAGGGCGGTCGTTCTTGGCGATCTCGCTGCCCAGGAAGCTGGCTTTGCCGCTGTCGGCCTGCGCCGTCACGCTTTGCACCGAAGCGCTGCCACCACTGGCGCTCGCCGCGTCAAAGCCGGTTGTGCGCACCGTGATGACTTTGATGGCGTCCGTGCTTTGCACGATGGCGATGGCATTGCCGGCATAGATCGGACGCTCAAAGGTGTCGGCGCTGTCGACCTTGGTGATATCGGAGATCTGGCCGACGTCGAGCTTGGCGGCCACGCGTGGCGCGATGTTCTTGCCGGCTGCGGTGGCGGCAAACAGGATGTGGCTGTAGCTGGGTGCGATGGCCACGATCTGCGCCGTCATGTTTTCTGCCAAGCCATGGGCCAGGTGGTCAGCGTCGGCGTGCAGAACTTTGGCGACACCGGCAATCTGTGCCCCTGCTGCTGCCGCAGCGCCGGCGTTGGCGCCAGCCACCAGCAGGTGGACGTCACCGCCACATTGCAGGGCCGCCGTGACGGTGTTGAGGGTGGCGCCCTTGAGGGACGCGTTGTCGTGTTCGGCAATTACGAGGACTGTCATTTAGATCACCTTGGCTTCATTCTTGAGTTTGGCCACCAGGGTGGCGACATCTGGCACCTTGATGCCGGCGCTGCGTTTGGGCGGCTCAGTCACTTTCAGGGTTTTGATGCGCGGTGTCACGTCAACGCCGAGGTCTTCCGGCTTGAATATGTCGAGCTGCTTTTTCTTGGCCTTCATGATGTTGGGCAGGGTCACATAGCGCGGTTCGTTCAGGCGCAAGTCGGCGGTGATGACGGCTGGCAGATTCAGCAGCAGCGTCTCCGCGCCACCGTCAACTTCACGGGTGACCTGCAGCTTGCCGTCTTGGGCTTCAACTTTGCTGGCAAAGGTGGCTTGCGGCAGGTCCGCCAGGGCCGCCAGCATCTGGCCGGTCTGGTTGCAGTCGTCGTCAATGGCCTGTTTGCCCAGAATAATCAGGCCGGGTTGTTCTTTGTCTACCAGGGCTTTGAGCAGTTTCGCCACCGCCAGTGGTTGCAACTCTACGGCGGATTCGACCAGGATGGCGCGGTCGGCGCCGATGGCCATGGCGGTGCGCAGCGTCTCCTGGCACTGCGTTACGCCGCAAGAGACGGCGATGACTTCGGTAGCGATGCCCTTTTCTCTCAGGCGTACCGCTTCTTCGATGGCGATTTCGTCAAACGGGTTCATGCTCATTTTGACGTTGGCGATATCTACACCCGTGTTGTCCGACTTGACGCGGACCTTCACGTTGTAGTCCACCACCCGCTTGACTGCGACCAGGACTTTCATTGCTACGACTCCAGATGGTTAAGAATTCGGTGATAGGCTTGCCGCCGTCGTTATCTTGATTGACGTGCACGTCAACTCCAATTCTATGCTGTGTCGCTTGTCAGACGATTGCAGCAGACAACAATGAGTAAATTAGTACGACCGTGCTTTTTTAAATTATAGGACATTTCAACAAACCCATCGCTCAGTGCGCCATTTGCAAATCATTGTCTTTAAACCAGACTCTCAGGCCGCGCGCGTATGCACAACACGCTGCGGAAAGGGAATCTCTATGCGGTTATCGCGCAATGCCTTGAGAATATCCAGGTTGATCAGTGATTTCAAATTAAGGCTGCCATTCTCGGGGTCGGCCATCCAGTAACCTACTGTGAGCTCAAGTCCGTCGGTGCCAAAGGAGGACAAGAAAACAGACGGTTCCGGATCACGCAACACGCGCGCATGATTCAAAGCAGCCTGCTTGAGCAAACGGATGACGAGGTTAACATCGCTGTCATAGGCGACGCAGACTACGGTTGACTGCCAAACCCGGGCATCGGCCAGCGTCAGGTTCTCCACGCGGTTGGTGATCAGCATCTCGTTGGGTACGATGGACTCCCTCCCAGCCAATGATCGGATCACTGTATAGCGCGCGTTTATTTGCGTAATGAGTCCCTCAAAATTGTCGACCCGCACGTTGTCCCCGATGCGCATGCTGCGCTCGGCCAGAATGACAAAACCGCTGACGTAGTTGGCCGCAAGCTTTTGTAGACCAAAGCCGACGCCAACGCCGATCGCACCACCCAGCACCGACAACGCCGACAAATTGAAGCCCACTGCCGATAGCGCCAGCAGCAGGCCGACAAACATCAACAAGGCGCGCGTGGCGTTGCTCACTGCCTTGCGCAAAGATAACTCGCCACCGGTGGCGGAGCGCAGCAGGCGCGCCTCAATTCCCGATGAAATCCACAGGGTGAAGATCAGTACGGCGCCTGCCGTCAGAGTCCCCTCCAGCATGGTACGCACCGACAGATTGGTGCCGCCAACTTTCCAGGTGATTTGATCCAGCTCCTCCAAAATCACCGGCAAAAACCCGCTGACCCACAACACCATCGCCAACCACGCGACCCAGGAAATCGATCTCTCGAGCAAGCGAATCAGGGGCGCATCGCTGAACGCCGCCTGCAACACCTTGACACCGAAGCGAATGACCAGCAACGAGATAAGCACTGGCATCGCAATTTTGAAAACGGCCAACGCAATCGAGCGCGCCAATAAACCACGCGCTACATAGGCCAGGCACAGCAACAACATGGGAAACAAGACGCCATCCACAATGAGTTTGCCAAACATGATGGACTTCCTATCGCGCTCAACGACAGCGCGCGAGGCAAGTGCGGCGATAGTCCATGCGGCAAAGGCACACAGCGCCAGCGAACCCAATTCCATCAAAGCGGAAGGCCGGGTCAAGGCCGCGATCCAGCCTTCCAGGTCAGTGAACTGAGGCTCAGACATCGGCCAGCACCCGGATATGTGTCTCCACGCTCCTCCCCAGTGCGCTCAACGAGTAGCCACCCTCCAGGCAGGACACTATGCGCCCCTTGGCATGGCGCCTGGCAACATCCTTGATACGGTGCGTGATCCAGGCGTAGTCCTGCTCCACCAGCCCCATCTGGCCCATGTCGTCTTCGCGGTGCGCATCAAAACCGGCGCTGATGAAAATCATCTCGGGCCGGAACGCCTCCAGATGAGGTATCCACGCGCTCTCAATCAGTTCCCTCACCTCCATGCCTTTGGTATAAGCCGGCAACGGCAGATTGATTAGATTATTGGCACCGGAATGGGTCCAGTCCATCGGATAAAAAGGATGCTGGAAAAAGCTCACCATCAGAATGCGTTGGTCTCCGGCCACGATATCTTCGGTGCCGTTGCCATGGTGTACATCAAAGTCCACAATCGCCACGCGCTTCAAAC
>JANXLW010000262.1 GCA_025354965.1 Betaproteobacteria bacterium | reverse complement strand
AACACCACGCTGCAAACAGTTCGGCCAGCGCTTGCCCAGCATCGGGCGAAATTGATTCGAGCCGCTCCCAGTTCAAATGCCATGGCTGTGCAACATGTGACAGGTTTGCCTGCAAGTCCTGCATGGCGTAAAAATCCAGCTTGGCAGGACACTGCCAAACAGCATGACCGGCTGGCGCCACCTCGGCCACCTGAACCGACACCCGTGAGGCGGCACCGCGTCCCAGCAGTTCTGGTGTCGAAAACCAGGCCGGCGCAGAGTGCCCGAAGCGTTGTGCGTAATCAATGGCGACGCGGTCAAAACTGGCTTGTTGCCCGGTCGCGCGGTATAGGTCGAACAAGGCTGCCGCCCACAAGTTGGCTGAATCCGGCGGCGCGTTTTCGGCCTGCAGCACGCTTAGAAGGCCAGCTTCGGCACCTGCGTCATCACCGTTGGCAAAACGGATTGCGGCCTCCTCCAGATCCGGGTCGGCCAGACCATCCCCCAGCTCAATGGAAAACAAATTCGAAACCGAAAATTCGCTGATACCAGCGTCAAATTTCCTGCCTTTCGAACTCTTTGAAGCTCCTGCCTCATGCGTTGCTGGCGTATCACCAGCCGACTCTGGAGAGCCCATTTGTGTCACTTCGCTGTCGCCACGCGGCACCGACTCGGAATCAAAACTCAACTCCGAGTTCAGGGTGGTCTCAAAGTTTCCGGCCTTTTCTTTTGCTGCAATAGCTGACGGTCCACTTTCATCGGTTGCCCGGCGGCGCAGCTCGGTCGGCGGCAAGCTGTCACTTTGCACCGTGGCTTCATCCTGCTTGCCCTTCCACCACTGTCTGGACATCTGGGCTTCGATTTCATCAATTTTTTTGAGCGTAATGGCCCGCTCGTCCATATTGCTGGTTGCGCTGTTCTGAAAGAAAGACGGGCGCCCGGCCAATTCAGGATTGATGATCGGGATATTGCGGCGCAATTTGCGTAACTGGTCAAATTCCCGCCGACGCACGAAATCGTTCTGTCGCTTGCGTTCAATCATTTCCTTAAGCGACTGTTTGCTGTAGCCGCTATCGGGTTCTGGTTCTGGCTCGACGTCGTCCAACTCAGACCAGTCCTTCGTCGGGTTGCGCACGAATTTGGCCATCTTGGACAGCAATCCGGAATTGTTATCTTTAGTCGCCATGAGACTGGAGATCGGAGTAGAAAACTACTGGAGTCCGGACGTCAATCGCCGAACATCTTCTGTTTGAGTTCACGTCGCTGCTGGGCTTCAAGTGACAGGTTTGCGGTTGGGCGCGCAAGTAAACGTGCCACCCCAATAGGTTCACCCGTTTCATCGCAATAGCCGTAGTCGCCCGAGTCTATGCGTTGAATCGACTGCTCAATTTTCTTCAAGAGTTTGCGCTCGCGATCCCTGGTGCGCAGCTCAAGGGCGTGTTCTTCTTCAATAGTGGCACGGTCCGCCGGGTCCGGCACGACCACCGTATCCTCGCGCAGATGTTCAGTGGTCTCGCCGGCACTGCTCAGAATGTCTTTTTTGAGTTGGGACAGCTTGCGGCGAAAAAAAGCCATCTGGGTATCGTTCATGTACGCATCGTCAGGCATGGCAATGAGTTCTGGGTCTGTCAATTGCTCAACCGGTTTTGACTTCCAGTTGTTAGCCAGCTTGGGGTCTCTTTTGATCGTCGAAGCCAACGGCGGAACAATCAGCACAGAAGACGTTGTTTGCGTAAAGCTGGACTTGGCGGCCGTAGACGCCACCGATTGCGCCATCGATGGAACCGTCAGCTGCGCCAGTCGAGAGGAAGGACGACCGGCTCGGGCCGGTACCGTCGCAGTTGCCAGCGTTGCTGGCGTTGCCACCGCGGTTTTGGCAGGTATCACGGCAGTCGCGACTTTGGTTTTCTTTGGCGCCACCACATTCGGCTTACCGACTTTCGCGATCGTCTTCTTCACTAAATCCTTTGTTTTTACTTTGGCAACTGGTCGAACGGCCTTGAGCGGGACCGCTTTGGCCACCTTGACCTTGACTTTGGCTTTGGCAACCGGTTTGGCAGCTTTGGCCCGTACCGCCACCTTCACTGGCGCTTTCGTCGCGGCAGATTTTTTGACCGGCAGCTTGGCTGAAGCCTTAACCGCTGGCTTGGCTTTCACGGCCGGCTCCACCTTGGGTTTGACCTTGGGTTTGGCCGCGGCCTTCGCTGCCGGCTTGGCTTTGACAGTCACTTTGGCCGCCTTCGGCACAACTTTAACTTTTATGTGAGCTTTAGCTTTAGTTTTCATTTCCTGTCTCCTGGCAGAATTTGTCTGAACATGTGCTTCGCTGGCCAACGTGTGCTTTGTGTTGACGACGGGGTCGCAAGCCTTCGAGCTTAAACCTTCGGCGCGAGCTTTTGAAGGCGGGCTTTGCGAATCTACTTCGGCGCGCGAGTGTACAGGTTTACCCGCTGGAAATCCCATCAGTTGCAAAATCGAGACAAACATTCAGTTTCAATCCTAAAAATACAAGCTCTGATCAAACAAGGCACTGTTGCATCCCTTGCAAGAAAATATCTTTCGGCAAGTCAATGCCAATAAACACCATTTTGCTGGATTGCTGTTCGCCTTCGGCCCAGGGCGGACCCAGATCACTGCCCATCAATTGGTGCACACCCTGGAAAATAACTTTGCGATCAGTGCCCTTCATGTAAAGAACGCCCTTGTAGCGCAACATGCGGGGGCCATAGATATTGACGATGGCGCCCAGAAAATCCTCCAGTTTGGCGGGATCAAAGGCGCGTTCGGACTTGAACACAAAACTCTTGACGTCATCGTCGTGATGGTGGTGCTGTCCGCTCTCGTGCAGGTGCGAGGGATGGTCGCAATGCTCGCCGTGGTCATGGTCATGGTCATGGTGATCGTGCTCTTCTTCCTTGAGGAAGTCAGGATCAATGTCGAGCTTGGCGTTGAGGTTGAAGCCGCGCAAGTCAAACACCTCGCGCAGCGCCACTTCACCAAAATGAACTGCTTTTTGCGGCGCACGCGGGTTCATGTGCGTCAGGCGGTGCATCAGCGCAGCCACTTCATCGGTAGCTACCAGGTCGGTTTTGCTGATGAAAATCTGGTCGGCAAAGCCGACCTGGCGGCGTGCTTCCTGGCGCTCATCAAGCTGCAGTGCGGCATGTTTGGCATCGACCAGGGTCAGGATCGAGTCCAGCAGGTAGCTCTCGGCAATTTCATCGTCCATGAAGAAGGTTTGCGCCACCGGTCCGGGGTCGGCCAGGCCGGTGGTCTCGATCACCACGCGGTCAAAATCCAGTTCGCCCTTGCGCTTTTTCTCCGCCAGATCGCGCAGGGTGGCACGCAGATCTTCGCGGATGGTGCAGCAGATGCAGCCATTGCTCATCTGGATGATCTGCTCCCGGGTGTCGGACACCAGAATATCGCTGTCAATGTTTTCTTCACCAAACTCATTTTCAATGACGGCGATTTTTTGCCCGTGCGCCTCTTGCAGTACGCGCTTGAGGAGCGTTGTTTTACCCGAGCCGAGAAAGCCGGTCAGAATGGTTGCAGGTATGAGACTCATCGTTTTATCAATCGGTTGGCGTCAAAAGCACAGGCAGTGTAGCGGTCTATTGACTTGACCTCATTTGCGCATCACCACAAGACCCTTGAGGTATTCTCCCTCGGGGAAATTGATGGTCATCGGGTGATCTGGCGCACCGCCCATGCGTTCACATATATAGCCATCGACCCCGGCATCAATACCCGCCGAAGCGACAATTTTGTGAAACAGGTCAGCGCTGATGCCGCCTGAACAGGAATAGGTGAACAAGACACCACCGGGTGCCAGAATCTTCAATGCCAGCCGGTTGATGTCTTTGTAGGCGCGCGCCGCGCGCTCGGCATGCGCCACCGTGGGCGCAAACTTGGGCGGATCCAGAACGATGGCGTCAAAGGTCTTGCCTTCAGCGCCAAACTGGCGCAGTGAGGTATTGACGTCCGCATCCACGAAAGTAGCTCGGCTTGCGGCAAAACCGTTTAGCGCCACATTGGCGGCGGCTTTTTCAATGGCTGGCCCGGAGGAATCTATCGAGGTAACGTGCGCTGCGCCACCGGTCAACGCTGCCACCGTGAAACCACCGGTGTAGCAGTAGCAATTCAGCACCCGTTGAAAGTTAAGCCGACGAGCGTAATCGCAGAATTTTTTGCGGCTATCGCGTTGATCCAGATAAAAGCCGGTCTTGTGCCCGCTGGCGATATTCACTGCAAGTTGCCAATCGTGCTCACGCAGCACCAACTCAACCGGGTGCGCGCACTGGTCTGGCTGTGCCATGCCGCGCAACCAGCCGGTCACTGCGGGCAGGCCTTCGCGCGCCCGCCCACTGGCGTCAGATCGTTCATAAAGTTTTGACAGGCCGGTCGCAGCCAGCAAGGCGTCGGCCAGCACATCCTTCCAGCGCTCGGCACCACTGGAGAGAAACTGCACCACCAGCGTGTCGCCATAACGGTCTACGATGAGGCCCGGCAAACCGTCGGATTCGCCATGCACCAGTCGCAGGCCGTCGCTCTGTATGTCGAAGCGGGTTCTGGCGTTGACTGCGCAGCCGCAGGCGGCCGTGAAAAAAGAGCGGTCAATTCGTTGCGACTCATCAAAGCTCCAGACCCGCGCCCGGATTTTGGAAGCCGGACTGTACGCAGCCCAGGCCAGGAAGCGGCCCTCGTCCGACTCCACCCGTACCGTCTCGCCTGGATCGGCTGCGCCTTTGGCAATCGCCGATTCAAAAATCCAGGGATGCCGACGCAACAGCGAGCGCTCTTTGTCAAGCCTTAACCGAATCGTTTTCATAGGCCCATTGTGAGGTTAGCAGGTGGAGTCTCACAGTTGCGTCATTTTCCACACCCCACTGCGCCAGCGCGAAGGCCGGTGGTGGAAGGTCAATAGGTGACTGTCATTGCCGGCACGTCGACCCGAATCATTGGTTTTGACAGTGCCGCATGCACCGCTCTGACATACTCAGCCGCCCATTTTTCATCCGCAAACAGCGCGGCACCGGCCGCCTCAGTGACCCGCAACACCTTGTCGGCCGTCA
>JANXLW010000220.1 GCA_025354965.1 Betaproteobacteria bacterium | reverse complement strand
CCCTTGCCACCATTTTTTCAAACGGGAATCTGCGCGCTGAAACGGTGAAGACTTAAGGGACCACCCACAGTGGTTCGCCAACAATGCCTGGCGCAGCCGGGTTCAAAGTTTCAAGATAAGCGCCTTTTGAAGCAAAGCGCTGACCCTGGGCCAGGCTCAGGCGCGGATAGACAGTGGTGCCGCCGCGCTTGCGCATCTCTTCCAGATGTTCAGACTGCGCCTTGGCGGCTTGAGCCATGGCCGCGTTTTCGGCCGCTGTAAGTGGTGTCGGTGACAGCGGACGCTTGTTCATCGGGCCCATCATCATGTCCCTGATTTCTTCCTGCACTTGCATGGCTTCAAACATCGACAGGGTTGCCTCGGCACGCTCGATCAGATAGTCGGTGTGCAAGTTGTTAAGCATGCCGTGCACGGTGACAACCAGTGAGCGGGTGGCGAAATACACTTCGGACTGCATGCGCGTATCGACTACCGGGATCTTCATGGCATTGAGCCAGATGTTAAAGCGCTCCAGGTTGGAGTTGCGCAGGCGCTCAACTTCCAGCGGCTGCACCAGGGTTGCGTGTTGGCGCAAGGCCATCGGTAACTCAAACTGATCGCCGCCGGCGAGCGTGGCTGAGACAAACACCGGCGCTTTGATGGCTGGCGGCCTTCCCAAGGCAGCCAGATCGGTCGGCTTGACCCAGAGCACCAGCGCGTCCTGTTCGCCGAGGCCGACCAGCGTTTCCTTGTTCTTGGTGGCATCAGCGGCGATGTCGAGGTCGATAACGGTGCGGGATTGCGCAGCCTTGGTTTTGGCAAGCGCCTGACGCAGGGCTGAGGCGCCGCCGCGTGCCACCGGATCATCAGCCACCAACTGCACGACGCGCCCGCCAGTCAGGGCCAGTTGGCTTGCCATGACCTCGGCCTCCAGCGCAATACCGGCTGAAAAATAAAGGCTGAACTGGCTACTGGCCGCGCCGACCGGAACCAGGTCGACGCTGGGGAACCAGCAGGCAACCCGGCTGCCCTCGCAAAAATCCTGCACCGGCTGCCATTCGTGCTGACTCAGGCCCGAGAGGACGGCGAACACCGGGTTCTCCTGATGGCGACGTTTGAGCTGTTCACCCCAGGTTGAACTCGGCCCGCTCAAGTCCCAGACATCGAGGGCAAATTTGCGCCGCGAACCAAGATGGCGTTCAATGGCGGGAACCACTTTTTGCCGGTGGCTGGAATTGACGTTGATGTTGACCTGGTTAAGCAGTGTCGTCATGGTGGCAAGAAATGCCTTGCGCCGCTCAAGATCGACGCCCGGCGCAATGACGGTGGCGATGTGGATGCTGTCAGCGCTTACCCCTGGCGACCACTTGCTGGAGAGCGTCTTGAGATAGGCGCTTAAGCCTTGCAGTTGGGAATCAGACAGCGCGTAGCGCGGCATCAGCGCATGCATGGCACGCCCTGACTGATGGCGGCCATCGCGAATGGCCGCAGCCAAGGCAGCCGGGTCGTACGGCGGATGCGGCACCGACAGGCTTTGATCGAACTGTCGATCCGTGTACACGATGACCGGCTCACCGCCACCAAATAGCGCGCGCCCAGTGACCGGCGGCACACCCACCTTACCTTCCACCATGCCCAGCCCACTGGGCCGGTGGCAGTTAACGCAGGCGGCATCGTGGCCGCTGACTTTGCCGGTGTCCAGGCGCACGCCTTGCACTGGCTGCCCGTCAGGCAACACACCTTCAAGGTAGATGCGTCGCCCGGCTGCCACCGCACTGGTTTCGGCGGCCACCTGTGCAGCCACCGGCAAAGTAGCGAACAGCGGCAACAGCATTAGCAGGCGGAGCAAAAACTTCGGATTCATGGGAAACAGAATAATAGTTGATGGTCTGTGATCTGCTTAAAGCGAGGCCGCCGGGACGCAAAGCGTCGTCGGCGGCCCCGGCTTGGTCAGACCCAGATGATTACAGCGTCTTGGCCCGGAACGGTGCAGTCCAGGTTGAAACCAGGCTCGGCAACAGCGAGTTGATGGTCCTCACGCGGAACTGGTAGGTGGTCTTTCCGGCCAGGCCGGTAACCACAACCTTTGAAGTTGCGGCTGTACCTGACTTGATCTGGCCGGGCACCGGCGCCCAAACACCGGTAGCACACGTCAATGCCGTCCCGGCGCAATGCTGGATTTCATACCCGGTTGCCACTGCCGAAGTGACGTTCTGCCATTGCAGCGTCGCCGTTGCTGTTAAAGTGCCTAGCGGTTTGGCAGCGGTGGAATTACCGCCGGATTGCATCATGGTCGGCATTGGCAGTGTCGTCGCCGTCGCCACCACAGCCGAGGTCACCGGGCCAGCGAGGGCACCATTCACGGCATGCACCTGATACTGGTACAGGGTGTTGGCAGCGACACCGGTCGGGCCGTCAGTGAATGTTGCCAGGTTGGCGGCAAGCACCGAGGTAGCTACCGGTTTGCTGGCGGGCACGCCCCAAGTCACCGCACCGGTCGTGGCGTTGACAGTGCCACTGGCGCGCTGGACGACATAACCGGTTTCGTTGGTCGCAGCGTCGGTCCAATTGAGCTTGACGCTCCACGTGGTCTTCACCGCCGTCGCGCCGACAGCAGGTGTGATGGTTGACGCCGCTGCGGCGGTCAATCCGGTCGGGGCGGCGGGCGGCTGCGATAGCGTAGCCGTCGTACTGGACACCACGCCGCCAGCCTCATTCACCGCCACCACCCGATACTTGTAGTCAGTGAAGGCGGCGGGGGCATCCTTGAAGCTGGTGGCGTTGGCCAAGGTATTGACGCGGCCATCGACCACCGGCGTAGCCGAGGTGAGTGCTGCAAATGCGCCAAGGACACCATTGGTCACCATTGCACGCTCAACGCGGAATCCGATTTCGTTGTCGGTATTGCCCTTTGTGGACGCGCCGGTAGCGGGGGTCGGGTCGACCCAGGTGACCTTGCCGGTTGCATCGACGGCAATGCTGGTCGGTCCCACTTTGGACAAGGTCGGTGGCGCCGGATGGAACACCAGAGGACGCATCAGGTCGTTTTCTTCATGGCCCAGGATGTGGCAATGCCAGACGTATTCCCAGTCGAAGTCATAAGAAGTGTTGACGACAGGCACGGTAGCGCCAGAACCGTTTTTAATGGGCAAGCCAGTAACCACATCATTCTGGAAGAAGGCCGATACCAGATCCGCACCGGGACGGTTGAACGAGCTGTTGGGCGCGTTCGCAGGCAGTGTCGGATCGAGATTGCGCACGCTCTTGGGCAGACCGAAAGGCAGTGCCGGTGTCTTCGGCTTGACGGCGACAATGACGTCTTCCAATGGCCAGTTCTTGACTGTTTCTTTCCATCCGGTTTCGTCGGGCTGCGGCGCGTAAATAAGTGCGTTGTTGAAGTGATCGACCCGCGCAACAACTTGTACGTTGAACAGGTGGAAGTGCATCGGGTGGTTGTCGACGTCGTTGTTCTTGATCCACCAGTACTGGGTCTCGCCGTCGCTGATGATGTCGGTGGGCGTGTCAATGTAGCCCAGCGGCGTCGCCGCATTGGTCGTGTTGAGAGCACCGGATACCGGATCATTCTGCAATTCAGTACCGATCTGGGCGATCAGGCGACCAAAATTCGGATCGGTGAAGCCCTGGATGGTCTTGACCTTCAACGCTACGGTCGCCCCGTTCAAAGTCATGGTGCCGGTGGCCGCACTCACCGCAGTGGGCACGGTTCCTGACGCCACAATGTGTGCATCTGCGCTGGCGAGATAGGCTTTTGGCAGTTCGGTAGCCAATGCGCCGCCGGTACCTGTCGGATCATAGGCGGCCGGAGCCGCCGCACCGCTAGCCAGTGGCGCAACGACGATCTGCATCACGGTGCGCGTGTTCGGGCCATAGCCCGGCAAGGTGGTCGGCGCGCCACCCGAGGTGGTCTGGTCGAGGTCGCCGGTGTAGTAGTCGTAGCGGCTATCGCCACCGGGCACCGGGGCGGAAGAGTCGTTGTACAGGATGAGGGTCTTGCCGGCATACTGCGAGAAGTCGATCACGGTGTCGGCACGTTCAGCGCCGCCCAGATAGAAGTTGGCACCAGCGTCGCGCACCAAGGTGAATCCGGCGAGGGGGTCTTTGAAGCCATTCATCGGGCTCGGCGTGTGCACCACCGGTGCTGCCAGCAGACCGCCTTCGTTGGCAAAGCGGATGATGTTGGGGCCAGCCGTGAGGGGATCGGGCACACCACCAGCGCGCCCGTCGGCGGGAGTGTAGGTCTTCCCGCCAGCCAGTTTGTACGTCGCAGTCCCGTCCGCTGGAACCATTTTCACTTCGGTGTTGGTGCGACCATCGGCGCTTGTCTGTGCGCTATCGGCAACCCACAACGAAAGATTCCAGTAGCGGTCATTGGCGCCGTTCAGAAAGCGCACGCGATAGGCTTTGGGGTCGACTTTCAGCACCGGGTAGGCGATGCCGTTGACCACCGGCGTATCCATGTAGGACTCTGGCGTGGCGGAGGGGCCGCCGCTGTAGGTGCCGTCGGGGAAGGCCACCATGCCATAGTCGGGATCGTTGCGCAGTGGCGCATTCGGTGGCTTGTAGCCAGTCGTAATGTCATCCACCGCGTAGTCCCAACGCCCGGCCGGGTTGGGCAAAGAACATACCGCCTGGGCGCAATTCGGCGCTGCGGTGGCTGCCCACAACTCGAACGGTTCATAGACGTGCGGATACCATAAGTCGCCGGGCTTGCCCCAGGCGTTTTGATCCCACTTGGAATCCTGAACAGCGATGTCGTCCGGCACGAAGCCTTTGTCCTGAACGACCAGCACGATCTGATCCAGCAGACCGCCAGGAATGGCCTTGGCGACAGTCTGACCATTACTCAGCGTACCGCCAGTCAGCAACGCCAGTTCGGCAGGATCGATGATGACGTAACCGGCGGCGGCGCCAGAGTAAGCGTTCTGTCGGGTCAAACCGAAGGTGTGGTCGTGATACCACATCAGGCGTGAGCTTTGGTCGTTCGGCCAGAACGTGGTCTGGGCGCCGTCGCCGGGATAAGGCATGTCCGGCGTGTTCATGAAGCGGTCGCCATGTTGGTTCGGTGAATTTTCGCCGCTGGCGGCGATCCACTGGTGCGGCGTGCCGTCGCTGATCCACGGCGAGTCGCCGCCGTGCAAGTGGAAGGCGACGCGGTTTTGCGGATACTTGTTGGTCTTGTCGGCACTCAGGCCGGCACCGGCCAGCGATTCGTCGGTCGGCAGGAACATGTCGCCATTGCGGGCAGTGACGGTCTTGGTAGTGACGCCATTTGACACGGTGGTGGTGGTGGTCGCCGAGCCGTTGGGCAGGAAGTTGACGAACTTGATACGCACCGGCGTGCCCTTGGCTGTAATGACGATGGGGCCAAGGTAGTGGGCCTTGTCATAGCCGTAAACCTGCTCGGTAGTACCGGGCCAGTAAATCGGTTTGCCGTTAGGGTAAGTCATGGCCACGGGCGTTCCGGGCGCCGGGGCACCGAAGCTACCGTAGGCCGATGCCGATGCGGGTGTCGGCGGATTGGTCGCGCCTGCGCCTCGCTCGCTCAACGGCGGGTACAACTGCACATAGCTGCGCTGCGTGGTCGCCTTGGCCAGGTCGCTGTGCATGCGCTGGTCATGCTCGACGACGCCGATCACGAAGTACTCGGAACCGGGATAGCTGGCGACGTCTGGTTCGGCGATGGCAATGTACTCACCAGTGGCACCGCTGGCGAAGGTGTTGGCTCCGCCCGAGGTCAGGCCAGCAATTGTGTCGACGAACTTGCGCAGTTTGGGGCTGTTGGCGTAGTAGGTGCCGACTGTGCCTGCTGCGCAACTCGGAGAAGCTGGGGTCAGGGCCGTAACGCCATCCAGGCAGACTTTGCCCGGGCCAGCCACAGCCCACTGTGGCGCCAGTGCCACCAGCGCCATGCTGGCAGCCAGCGCCAGGCGGTTTGGCTTGAGGCTGGGGTTCATTGTTTCGCCGCTGGCGTCTGCTGCTGCTTTGCTGCCAATGGATTTTTGAGTCCTGCGGCCCTTCGACCCTGTGCAATTATTCATTCCAATTCTCCAAAAAAAAGATGACAACTTTCAATAATTCAAACATGTCAGATGCCCGCGAACCGCCGCAGAATTTCCGACCATCCGGCTACTTGGGAAAAAAGTGGATCAGCGAGAAAACCCCCGCTATCGAAAAGGCTATTGGTTACCCCGGTTTACCTTTGTTTACAGAAGTAATACTAGCGGCGAGTTTGGGCAGCGTCACCCCATGAATATGGGGTAGCTCATACCATGAATATGGGGGTATACCTGCGATAGTTCTGGGAAAATACTTTACCAAGCAGAGAAGTCTTAAGGGCCAAAGGGATCGGTTTGGATCCTTGCAGGGCTCAGCCAAGCTCGATTTCGACCACCGTATGGCCGGGAGCGCTGGTCACCAGCAGGCGCGCGTGGATGGCGGCAGCTCTTTCGTGCAGTGATCGCAAGCCCTGGTTGTGGACGCGCTCGGGCGCAAAACCACAACCGTTGTCGATAACTCGCAGCCTGGCGCCGCTTGGCGCGGTACTTCGTAACTCAATGCGCAGCAAACTTGCTCGGGCATGTTGCAGCACATTGGATATGGCTTCAAAAACCATGTACTGCAGGTGTCGCATGCGTTTGTCGTCCAACTGCGCCAACGGCGCGAGCATGTCCACATCCCACTGTAGTTCGATGTCAGAGGACTTGAGGCGCGGCTCCAGTCGGTAGCGCAGGTTGGCCAACAAACTGGTGATGTCGCCGGCTGGCAAACTGATGGCGTCAATCGTCAGCTTGAGCTGGTCCAGGGAATCACGCAAAGTCCTCAATACCTCGCCATCTGCGGCTTTTCCGGACTGCAACTGATGGATTGCAGTGGTGATGTGCGAACCAACGCCGTCGTGCATGTCGCGCAGGATGCGGGCACGCTCGGCAGTGCGCTCCTGCTCGCGAACCAGTTGCTCGGTTCGCTGATAGCTTTGTTCGATTTCCTGTTCCTTCTGCGTCACAATCGCCGCCATGTTGGCCTGCAACTCGCGAAACTGGGCGCTCACCTCCCTAAAGCGCATCATGACGACGGTTCCAAGTGCCAGGCAGAACAGCACCGAAGCGTAAGGTAAAAAAGTGCCGTCCGGGTACGACGAACTGAAATGCCGTGCATAACTGTGATGCAGGTCGACCAGCACGGCCAGCAAAACGGCAACCGCCACAATGGTCTGCTGCTTGTGCCCG